>NZ_JACJOD010000028.1 GCF_014695385.1 Trichocoleus sp. FACHB-46
GGCGACCGCAGCAGCAAGACCTTCAAGTTGTTATGGGTGATTGTAAAGTGCTGGCACTGTTTCTTCTACGTCACCGATGGATGGAAGGTTTACTCTATGTTCATTGAGGAAAGTGACCAAATTGTCAGTAAGACTTATATGACTCGGGTGGAGGGAGAGAATACCCGACTGAGGCATTATTTAGCACGATTGCACCGGAAAACCTTGTGCTACTCCAAATCAGTTGAGATGTTGAAGTGTTCACTTCGGTTGCTGCTGCATTATTTGAAGTATCGGACAATTCCTCTCTCAGCTTAAATCATTACCTATTCAGCAACGCCTTCCGTCGTAATCCGAAGCAATTGCTAAATAACGCATCGCCTTAATTAGATAGGTCCATTTATCCTAAGGTGCGGGATTGCCTGGCTCATCTAACAGAAGCACTAATCTTAAAAGCAATTCACTAAGCTAGACTTGCGAGAGTTGGCCTACTGCATCGTGATGCAATCTGTAACTTAACTATGCAACTCGTGACAAAAATCCTGACGAAAGATAATTAGCTAACTATTGCTTAACTCAATCCTGTGCTAGCCTGTGGAAAAGGATTATTTTCGGCTGTGTAATTCGTTTTGTTGCAAGCGTTTCTCCGAATCTAACTCTCTGCACCTTTGATTCTGGAGATGCCCCAACCGAATGGCCCAAATAATTCTAAATGAAAATGAGGGAATTGAGGCAGCAATCCATCGATTCAAGCGGAAAGTTTCTAAGGCGGGAATTTTTCCAGATATGAAGAAGCATCGCCACTTCGAAACGCCTGGGGAAAAACGTAAACGTAAATTAGTTGCTAAGCATAGACAGCGGAAAAAATATTCTCGTCACTGATCCTTAAAACTTATCTGGCTGACGCAGCCTAATCAACCTAAAACTCTCGGACCTGAGTTCCGGAAGTTAAGCTTGATCGCTGAAATGAGACACTCCTTCTCTTCGTAAATCTTCTAACAACTCCTAAAGGCTCCTATGAATACCAAAGAACTTCTAAGCCGCTACTCAGCTGGACAAAGGGACTTTAGAAACCTTAATCTAATGGCTGCTAATCTGAGAAATCTTAACTTCAGTGGGGCTAATTTCAGTGGAGCCAATTTCAGAGGGGCAAACCTGACTAGCACCAATTTGAGCCAAGCGAACCTGAGCGATGTCAATTTGACGGGCGCAAACTTAACCAGAGCCAACTTGACACGGGCTAATTTGAAGAATGCCGACTTGACTCATGTCAATCTGAGCGACACAAATCTAAGTCATGCGTATCTGTCAGACGCTATCCTGCCCGATGGAGCAGGAGCCAAACTCGCCTCTAATAGTCCTGCGGTAGCGCTGTCTCAAGATGTAGTAGGCTAACTTGTTCTGAACTATCTCTGAACTCGCTAACCTACTGGTGCCTAGTCTTTACTCTAAGCAAGGTTCCTCTTTGAGGGGAGCGAGTAAGGGAAATTCTTCGCCGCGCAGGTAAGCATCAAATTCTTCTTCAAATCGGCTCCAGCTTGTTGCAATCGAACGTTGCAAACGACAGGCTGGAGCTTCTCGGTATAAAGGAAGGCGTTGCTCGATCTGCGTTTTTAGCGCTGGATGCAATTCTTCAAAGACATTCGTTTTTGTGCCTGTGTAGTTCAACACTAAAAAGCCTGGTTTGCCTTTCATCTTCATCCAAGGCTCCCAAGGTCCCATGCGGTAATAGGACAAAGTGACAGCGCGATCGCAACTGGCATCTACGATCTCATCTTCAAGCATGCGAGTTGGAAAAATAAATTTGTAGGAATCAGAAGATTGCACGAATGGCTCAGGAGAATATTCAGCAAACTTAGGATTACTCGCCAAATTATTAGGTAGCTTCAGGTTGAGGTCTAGTGAGACAAAAGATACTTCAGGCCCAATAAAAGCCCCAACCTGTGGCGGAATCTGAAACTCCTGATAGTCGTAGGAGCGGTGGATGACGTGTAGCGTTTCACCTGTCCACGGGTTTTGCCATTGCCGCAATATTTCTTGCGATCGCGGCTCCAGATAGAGCGTAAATTTGCGGCTGAGTAAAGTCCAGCGCGAAGTTGTAGGGTCTTGAATACAGCGCGAAATATCGACCCCCAAAAAGTCGAACAGGTGAATGGGTTGATCTGAGTCGAGCGGCTGCGCGTACATAGAGCCTGTGGCTTCAAAGTAGTGAGTTCCGCCATCGGTACTACAGCGCATTTTGACAAACTGCTGGTCGGTAATTGTGGACTTGCGTAAAGTCATATTTCACCTCTAGCGAGATCGATTAATCGTAGCTTGAAGATCAGGTGAAGGGGAAACCTCTGTAATGTTACGGGTAATCAAACGCTGTATGTAGGTACTCTGGATCGATAAGTCCTAAAATCAATGAAAATTACTGCATTCTTCATGAATAAAGTAGCAATTTGATTAATTTATTTTAGTGAAAACTCGTAACCATGAAATTACACCTAGAGCTTTGTAGGAAGACAAAAACTACAAAGTGGGTTTAGATTGGGTTAGCTTAATCAAGATTTTAACTACAATACCAAGCGCTGAATTCCAGCTAGCAAAAGGCTTTTAGGGTTGCGATCGCAGTTTTTTCTCTTTGATGGCTTCAGTAGTACTGAACTAATTAATAATTTTCTACACGGGCACTTTCGCGCTGATTAGAACGTCTTTATAAAAGCTTTGTTAAATCAGCTCCATTCTTGTCAGGCAGTGGTGAAGGTTGCAAATGAGTGAAATTCGTGTGGCCCTAATTGAATCTCAGGACCTCAGTCGGTATGGGATGCAAGCGGCTTTAGGACAAAGTGATCTAATCACTGTTGTCGGGGAAGCGGCCAAGGGGCGAGAAGGTTTAGACCTGTTGCAACAAACTCAGCCCGATTTGGTCATTATCGAACTGGATTTGCCTGATATCAGTGGCATTGAGGTCATTCAGCAGATTAAAAACCCAGAGTCGGAAGCAGAATCTGCCGACCTGAAAGTTTTGATTTTTAGCACTGAAGCTAATGAAGAATTGGTCATGCAAGCCTTTGCCGCAGGCGCAGATTCTTACTGCTTAAAAGACAAAACTAATCACCAAGATTTGTTAGAAGCGATTGAGGCAACTTACCAGGGAAATTCCTGGCTCGATCCCGCGATCGCTCGGATTGTGCTGTCCCACTATCAGCAAACGATTGAGCAAGACACCAACGACTCGAGCCCCGGATCTGTGAGCATTGAACCGATTGACCCAGCCGTAGGCCCCATTCTAGGCGCTGACCCTTTAACTAAACGGGAGCTAGAAATTCTGGAGTTAATTGTGGGGGGGCACAAAAATGAGGAAATTAGTCAAAAGCTCTATATCACGCTGGACACGGTAAAAACCCATGTCCGTAATATCCTCAACAAGATGGGAGCCAGCGATCGCACTCATGCAGCGGTTTTAGGCTTGCGTTCAGGCTTAGTGAATTAGAGCGATCGCTAGGTGATTCTCCCCGAGTTTACCTGTCAACATCACCTGATGTGCTGATTTCAGGTTATGCCGAATGATGGGGTTGCTCCTTCGCGAGAAATAAATATACTTTTGTGAAGATAACAAAACCCTTTTGATCAACGAGGAGTAAAGATGTACATCGTACAAATTGCCTCTGAGTGCGCTCCAGTCATCAAAGCCGGAGGCTTGGGCGATGTGGTTTATGGACTCAGCCGTGAATTAGAAACGCGAGGACACTGTGTTGAGCTGATTCTGCCCAAATATGATTGCATGCGCTACGACCATATTTGGGGCTTGCACGATGCCTACCGTGACCTGTGGGTGCCTTGGTATGGCGGCACAATTCACTGCTCGGTTTACTGCGGCTGGGTACATGGGCAACTCTGCTTCTTTATTGAGCCTCACTCTCGCGATGATTTCTTCAATCGCGGTTGTTACTATGGTTGCCACGATGACACCATGCGCTTTGCCTTCTTTAGCAAGGCCGCTCTAGAATTTTTGCAGCAGAGCAACAAGCGTCCCGATGTCATCCACTGCCACGACTGGCAGACTGGCTTAGTTCCCGTCATGCTGTTTGAGAATTACAAGTATGAAATGGGGCTTCAGCGAGTTTGTTACACGATTCATAACTTCAAACACCAAGGCTTTGCGGGCAACGAGATTCTTTGGGCCACCGGACTCAACAACGAACCTTACTATTTCCAACCCGATCGCCTGCAAGACAACTTCAACCCCTTTGCTTTGAACTTGATGAAAGGGGGCATTGTTTACGCCAATGCAGTAACCACAGTTTCACCGCACCACGCTTGGGAAGCGCGTCATACAGAGGTGGGGTCTGGTCTGGGCCACACGCTGCATATGCATCAAGACAAATTTACCGGAATTCTCAACGGCATTGATCTAGACTTCTGGAGCCCCGAAGTCGATCGCTATATTCCACACCACTACACCCAGGACAACTTAGAAGGCAAAGCCCAGAACAAGAAAGCGCTGCGCGATCGCCTGTTGTTGCAAGATGTAGACAAACCAATCATTGCTTATATTGGCCGTCTGGATGCTCAGAAAGGCGTTCACCTGGTGCATCACGCCATTTATCACGCCATCGATAACGGTGCCCAGTTTGTCTTGTTAGGTTCCGCCACCGAAGCGGGAATTAATGCTCACTTCCAGCACGAAAAGCGCTTTTTGAATGACCATCCTGACGTGCATCTGGAGCTGGGTTTTAACGAAGAACTGTCGCACCTGATCTACGCTGGGGCCGATATGATTTTGGTGCCGAGCAACTACGAACCCTGTGGCCTGACTCAGATGATTGGCTTAAAGTACGGCACAGTACCCATTGTTCGGAGTGTGGGGGGTCTGGTGAATACAGTGTTCGATCGCGACTACGACTCCAATCATTTGCCCGAAACCCGCAATGGCTATGTCTTCTATGATTCTGACTATCAAGCGTTAGAATCAACCATGAATCGAGCTTTGAGCCTGTGGCGGGATTACCCCAAAGAGTTTCAACAACTAGTGAAGCAGGGCATGGAATACGACTACTCTTGGAACCATCCGGGTAAGGATTACATCGAGATTTACGATCGCATCCGCCACAAACCAGCTGCTGTAGCGCTGTAATAGTCTGATTGGGAGGAATGGGATTTGTCCCACCCAAAACTAACATTTTAGGGCGCACTCCGGTGTGCCCTAAAATGTGTTTAGACGCTTGATTCGTACGGGAAGCATGACCGAAATTGTTGTTGCCGCACTCTACAAATTTGTCAGCTTGCCAGACTTCGCTGAGAAAAAAGATATGCTCTTGGCCTATTGTTTAGACCAAGACATTAAGGGCACCCTTCTTTTCGCTTCAGAAGGCATCAATGGCACGATCGCCGGATCTCGATTGGCGATCGATGCGGTTCTCTCTTTTTTGCGGGCTGATCCGCGCCTCGCTGATTTAGAGCACAAAGAGTCATATACAGATACTCCCCCGTTCGATCGCCTGAAAGTTCGCTTAAAAAAAGAGATCGTGCCTTTAGGCGTGCCTGAGGTTGACCCCAACCAGAAAGTAGGAACCTACGTCAGCCCAGAAGAGTGGAACGAGCTGATTACCGATCCAGACGTGGTGGTGATTGATACGCGCAATGATTACGAGGTGCAAATCGGTACTTTTCAAGGCGCTTGCAATCCCCAGACGGCTTCCTTTCGGGAATTTCCTGACTATGTTCGCCAGCACTTAGACCCCCAAAAACATAAGAAAGTTGCAATGTTTTGTACGGGTGGAATTCGCTGCGAAAAAGCTTCCTCTTTTATGTTGGAGCAAGGGTTTGAGGAAGTGTATCACCTGAAAGGCGGCATCTTGAAGTACCTCGAAGCAGTCCCAGCCGAAGCAAGTCTTTGGGAAGGCGAGTGCTTCGTATTTGACCAGCGGGTAGCGGTGCGTCACGGGCTAGAACCTGGTTCTTATGATGCTTGTATGGCTTGTGGTAGACCTATTTCAGACGAAGACAAAGCTTCAGAACATTACCAGGAAGGGATTTCTTGTCCTCATTGCTTTGATAGCCTTACGGAAGAAAAAAGAGCCCGCCAAGTAGCCCGTCAAAGACAAGTTGAGCTAGCGAAGCAACGTCATCAGGCTAGCGTCGAGCCTTAAGCGGTTTTGCCAGTTTCCGCATTGCTGCCTTCAATCATAAATTAGAGATCAAAAGGATACGCTGATGAAAGCGAAACATATTATTAACTTGCAAAAGGGGCTGACTGGATTTGTAGTCCTAGGACTGATGTGGGCTTATCACAACTTCACCATCGGTCCGTGGATTTATCTGGCGCTTCACGGCACCTACGGCCTGCTTTGGTTGCTTAAAGATCAGCTCTTTCCCGACAAGCAGTGGGAGCAGAAGATTTCACCAGGGCAAGGTATTTTTGTTGGCATTATCCTAGTTTTGTATTGGGTTGCTCCCTTCTTGCTGATTAGTCGTGGTGTTGTGCCGTCGGCTCCTCTGATTGCGGCGGCTGTGGCCTTGAACATCCTTGGTGTATTCCTCCACTACAGCAGCGATGCTCAGAAATACTTCACGCTGAAATATCATCCTGGTTTAATTACGGAAGGCTTTTTTGCCCGATGTCGCAACACCAACTACTTGGGGGAAGTACTGATCTACAGCTCATTTGCACTTTTAGCTCAGCACTGGTTGCCGTTTGTGATTCTGGCTCTGTTTGCTGCAGGTTTGTTTATCCCGAATATGCGGAAGAAGGACCAATCTCTGGCGCGTTACCCAGAGTTTGCTGAGTATAAAGCGCGTTCTGGTTTGTTGTTGCCTCAACTCCTGCCATCAAGAAACTCGGGTTTAGACAGTCAAGCTCCTGATTCACCTCAAAACGGCTAAACTGGCGATCGCCTGAGTGAACCATTTCCTGTTTGGGGAGTAGTTATAACGGCACTTTGGCTCCAGGATTTGGGTCTCTACAAGATGTATCCCTTTATCTGAGACCCAAGTAGGTAATTGTTTATGAGGCCGAAGCAAAATAACATCGCGATCGCTTTGATCTCTGCTCTAGCCCTGGTTGGGGTAGGCAGTTACAGCTTATTACTTGCTGGTAAAACAGCTTCGTCTGCGTCGGACCTCGCTCAGGGAGCGCCACCTAGCCCGAAACCTACTCCCCAAATCATCGTGGAGCCGCAACCGGTGCGAGCTTTGCCAGGGCAGCTAGATCAGGTGCCGATGTTTAACAGCAATAGCCCGGAGTGGGTTAAGACTGAGGGTATTCTGCTTTCGACTCTGCCGCCTACGAGCAAGAAAACACCAACTGCCCATCTAAATTTTCCGTTTCAGGGCCGCTTCGATTTATTCATTCACCACCAAACACACACCCCGAAGGATCTACAAACTTTCTACTTGGGTGTGATGCTGCATAACTCCAGTTCGCAACCCGTGACTGTTGATGTGTTGCAAGGCGCGACTTATCTGACCCAAAGCGCTCCCTACATCAAGCTGCCAACCTATGTAGACAATCCCAATAATACAGTTTATGCAGGGCCAGGCGATCGCGTGGTGACAGATATTCTTCAGGGCAAGCGCCAAGCTGATTTTCCGGCTCAACTGGTGATTCCGCCAGGTCAAAGCCGGATGCTCCTAAACCACCCGATGCCAGTGCGGGGTTTAGAGAAACCAATCAATGGGCGATCGGGTTATCTGCGGCTGCGTAGTAGTGGCAAGGTCTACGCGGCCAGCTTGATGATGTTTGCCAAGAAAAATGCCAATGGTAGCGATCGCGCCCCCACCTTAGCGGAGTGGCAAGCTTTACTAGACACTGGGACTCTCTCTGGACCTCGCGACAAAGTACCAACGCCACCCGAACAGGCAGGCGGACAGTTGATTTATGGTCGAGTTGCAGGAGTTGCTCAAGGATCGCGCTGGCAAGCTCAACTCAGCGATCGCCCTGGAGCCAAAAACTTAACCATTCCTGCTCCAGGGCAGGCGGTATCTTATGCCATCAGCACAGTGCGAGCAGGTCGCTTGGGCACGGAGCAAAATCAAGCGGCTAAAATGCTGGTACGTTACCCCGATACCGCTTATGAATCCCATGCTAACTATGGCGTGGAATACAACTTGACCTTGCCGCTTTTCAACCCGACTCAACAGCCTCAAAAAGTGGCTTTAACCTTAGCAACTCCTTTAAAGGAGGATCGCCTCAGTCAAGGTGGACTGCGTTTCCGCCAACCCCCTTTTGATGTGCCCTTCTTTCGAGGCACTGTACGTCTGCGCTACCCAGATGATCGAGGCCAGCTTAAGACTCGGTATGTCCATTTGTGGCACCGCAAGGGACAAGTACTGGAGCCGTTAGAGATGATTGCTCTGCCTCCCAACAGTAGCCGTTCTGTGCAGCTAGATTTGATTTATCCGCCTGATTCCACCCCACCTCAAGTCCTCACCCTCAAAACTCAAGGTTAATTTCTATGTAAGTAAGCTGGACTGCCAGAATTGACGCTAAAAGGTATATATTGATCCAAAGCGTTGCGAGATTCTGCGGATTGGCAAGGACGCCTGCATGAAACACCCTGCCACTCTTATCACCAAGCGATTGCAGAAAGTGCCACTGCAAACGGTTCTGGTCGCTCCTTTTGTCTTGCAAATTGCGATCGCAGTGGGGCTGACGGGTTGGCTGTCGCTACGTAATGGTCAGAACGCGGTCAACGATGTGGCTAGCCAGCTACGGACTGAGGTAACCGCTCGAATTCAGCAGCATGTCACGACCTACCTAGAAACTCCTCATCTCGTCAACCGCATTAACGCTGATGCCATTCGCTTGGGATTACTGAACGTTGAAAACATCCCTGGTTTAGAACGCTATTTCTGGCAACAGATGCAGCAATTTAAGACGGTGAGTTACATCTCGCTGGGGACAGAGCAGGCAGAATACATCGGAGTAGAGCGCTTAGATAATGGTGCCTTACAAATTGAAGTCTCCGATCGCGCCACAGGCCGAAATTTCCAAACCTACGCCACGGATAGCCGAGGAAACCGCACGCGACTGGTGCAAAGTAAACCCAATTATGACCCGCGCCAGCGGGATTGGTACAAAACCAGTGTGAAAGCGGGTAAACCGATTTGGACCGAGATTTACACTTACTTCTCTACGCAAAAACTCACGATCACGGCTGACCAGCCACTGTACGATGCCCAAGGCAAATTGATTGGGGTGACGGCGGCTGATTTGGTGTTGTCTCAAATCGGCGACTTTCTCCGCAGCCTCAAGATTGGCAAAACGGGGCAAACCTTTATCATGGAGCGATCGGGGCTTCTAGTTGCAACTTCGCTGCCCGAGAAACCTTTCATCCTCAGCGCTGATGGCAAAACCCAGGAACGACTGGCCGCGACTGCTAGCCGCAATGAGTTGATTCGAGCCACGGCGCAGCACCTACAGCAACGCTTTGGTGATTTGCGGCAAATCCGAGGTAGCCAACAGCTCGACTTTCAATTGGAGGGTAAGCGTCAATTTCTGCAAGTGCTACCAATACCAGATCAGCGAGGTTTGGATTGGCTGATCGTGGTGGTAGTGCCAGAAACAGACTTTATGGAGCAGATCGAAGCCAACACGCGATCGACAATTTTGCTGTGTTTGACCGCCTTGATTGCTGCGATTGTGCTGGGAATTCTCACCTCGCGCTGGATTGCACAGCCGATTTTGCATTTGAGCCGAGCAGCTAAAGCTTTGTCCCAAGGTGAGTGGGAGCAAACAGTGCCCGTGGAGCGAGAAGATGAAGTGGGGGTCTTGGCTCGGGCGTTTCAGAATATGGCGGAGCAGTTACGTGCTTCCTTTGGCGTTCTAGAACAACGCAATGAAGAGTTAGAAGTCCGAGTTCAGGAGCGAACTGCGGATATTCGAGCGGCCAATGAGCAACTGCTAGTGGAAATTGCTGAACGCCAGCGGGTGGAAGATGCATTGCGGGTTTTCTTGCACGCCGTTTCTCATGACCTCCGCAACCCAGTGACTGGGATGTTGATGGTGTTGGGGAATTTGCTCAAAAGTGAATCGTTGCCTATTGATGACTCCAACGGTTCTGGCAAGGCGGTGATCCCGGTGGCCCGTAGCATTTTGGAGCGGATGGCTCAAAGTAGCGATCGCCAACTGTATTTAATTAACTCGCTTTTAGAAGTCCATGCCAGCGAAGTGGGGGGGATTGTCCTTCAGACTGAACCGCTTGAACTTGAGCACCTGATCATAGATGTGCTGACGGATTTTGAGCCTCTGCTCTCTAAAAACCAAGTTAGCGCCACAGCTCTGATTCCGAACAATCTACCTGCCGTTCCAGCAGATCCCTTGCAACTGCGTCGAGTGCTAGAAAACTTACTAGCAAACGCTCTGAAGCACAACCCGCCAGGAGTGAGCTTGAGTGTCAGCGTGGAACAAAAAGACAACTCGTTGCTTTGCCGAGTGCAAGACAACGGAGCAGGCATCAACCCAGAGGTGCGCGAGCATTTGTTTGACCTGTATTCTCGCGGGCCTCAAACCCGTCGCTCTACAGGGCTGGGGCTAGGTTTATATCTTTGCCGTCAAATTATTGTGGCTCATGGGGGAGAGATGGGCGTGACTAGCAGTCCTGAGGCTGGCTCGACTTTCTGGTTTACCTTACCCTTGGCACCTGTAGCAACAACCACAAAATCACCTTGATGGGTGAATCATGTGAGCGAGGTGCGATCGCCTTACCCCCACCTAAGATAAAACTAAGGTGATTAAACAAACTGAGTTTGAAATCAGCTACACCTGCTCTCAAGCTGATTCCGCAAAAAAGAAGTCAGTCTTTCTAACTAGCGCGAACTGGTTATTTTCACAGCAATTTAACGGTGTGTTTAACCAAACTAATAAAGTTTGAGCCACTACCAAGCTGACTATATTGGCACAGCCTGGTTGAGATTACGCATATCAGGTGGTTGCCGATTAGGGCGGCAAAATCGCTGTCTAAAGATTCGCTTGTCTTCGCTTTATCGCCAAAATTAAATCCTATAAGAACTAAATTATGATTGCTGATGTGAACTACCTCCAGGCTTTACGAAATTGCTGTCGCGATGAAGCAGCCTTTACCCAACTACAACAACTCCTCGCAGACCCTCGCGCCAGTCAGCATTTATCAAAGTTATCAGGGTTTGTAGGCAGTCAACCTCAGGCAGAAGCTAGCACCGTTAATCTAAGCGCAATAAGCGCAACCAACACCACCCTAGAGCCGCTAGATCGGGTAGAAGCGTTGTTGCAAGAGGCCTCTACTGAACTTCAGGAAGTACGTCAACGGCAAGCTGTACTGTTTCATGTCATGGAGCATGATCTGCGCCCTTTCCTCATGGGTACCTTGATGGTTTTGCGGAACTTACTCAAGCAAGGAGATGAGACGGTTACAATCACTCGCTCTAGAGTAGAACGGATGATTCAAGCTAGCGATCGCCAACTGCATGCTATGAGCGCCTTGCTCGAAACCTACGCTACAACAGAGCAAACCGTACCACTGCAACCGGAACCTGTAGAGTTTCCAGCGCTCAGCCAAACTATCTTGCAGGACTTGGCACCCCTTTTAAGCGCCAACCAAGCGAGAATTA
The DNA here is from genome assembly GCF_014695385.1 of Trichocoleus sp. FACHB-46. Taxonomy (NCBI): domain Bacteria; kingdom Bacillati; phylum Cyanobacteriota; class Cyanophyceae; order Leptolyngbyales; family Trichocoleusaceae; genus Trichocoleus; species Trichocoleus sp. FACHB-46. The sequence continues at coordinate 11,554 of NZ_JACJOD010000028.1, forward strand.
CGCCGCAGATTCCTGCCAATATGCCACCCATTTTGGCAGATTCGGACCAAATTCGCCGGGTGGTTTCCCACCTAGTGACAGCAACCTTGCAACACAATCCACCGGGCCTGCATTTAAGTCTTGCTGCCGAAGTGGAAGCTGGGATGCTGCGCTGTACTCTACTCGATGACGGGCTCGGCTGGGACTCTCGAGAATGCGATCGCTTTTTTGAATTGCAAGTGCGATCGCCCCATGCTTGCTGTTCTACGAGTTTGGGGGTGCAACTGCACCTGTGTCAGCAAATCATTCAAGCGCATGGAGGTGAAATTGGCGTTATCAACACCGAACCAGGTTCGATCATCTGGTTTACGCTGCCCCTCCTAGCAACAGCGGTTGCTTCTAGCAGTTACGCATCGGCTCGGCTCGCGATCGTGCCAGGCTTAAACTAAACCAGAGCGCAAAGCGACCACTGCGGCTTGCACACGATCGTCTACTGATAACTTATTCATGATGCCCCGGACGTGAGTTTTGACGGTATTGGGGCTTAGGTAGAGTTTGGCAGCGATTTCGGGGTTACTGAGTCCTTCAACCATCAGCTTCAGCACTTCCAGTTCACGTTCCGACAGTTGACCAATGCCACTGTTGGGCGTAGGAGGCTTGAGGTGATCAATCACACGCCGGGCAATTTGAGGATCGAGGTAGGTAGCACCTTCCTGAGCGGCGGCGATCGCTGCTTGGAGTCGATCTAAACTGGCACCCTTAATACAGTAAGCATCGGCTCCACTAGAGAGAGCTGCAATAATTTCTGTTTCTGCCGTGTGTGAGGTCAGCATCACGACCCGCACCTCAGGGAGCGCAGCCTTAATTTTTTGAGTGGCCGCGATTCCGTCTAGTCGGGGCAGACCGATATCCATGATAATCAGGTCTGGCTTGAGTCTTAGAGCTGCCTCTACACCTAAATACCCATCTTCTGCCTGTCCCACAACGATGCACGCTGAATCAGCTTGTAATGACTGTTCTAGACCCAACTGCATCATTGGGTCATCTTCAATAATCAAAACCCGTAAAGTTGGCGATGAGATAGTGGCATTCATAAATAGATCTTGTGGCAATACAGCCTTAGTGTAGGCATCTACTTCAACTTTGCACTTCACCCAGGTGACTCACCTGAATGAGTGATGCTGGACAAAGCCAAATTAGTCCTATAGCGACTCTATTATTCTCAGCTTGATTCAGGTAGAACTTCCTAGGGTGTATTGACAGGCATACTCATAATGAGTACGCTTTAAGCAGTCATAGGATGCAAAACTTTACATCCAAACCCAGCGAGGAGCGAAACTTATGTTGCCTAACCACGAAGGACAAAGAGTTCCTGACGTCACCTTCCGAGTTCGACAGAACAATCAGTGGATTGACATCACAACTAATGATCTGTTTGCCGGAAAGACTGTAATTGTTTTCTCCTTACCTGGTGCTTTCACCCCAACTTGTTCCTCGACTCATTTGCCTGGCTACAACGAGTTGGCTCCAGCCTTTAAGGAAAATGGTGTAGACAGTATTCTTTGTCTTTCGGTCAATGATACGTTCGTGATGAACGAATGGGCTAAGGACCAAGACGTTGGTAATATTACACTCATTCCAGATGGTAACGGTGAGTTCACCGAAGGCATGGGGATGTTGGTTGATAAGACTGACCTGGGCTTTGGTAAGCGGTCTTGGCGCTATTCCATGCTAGTCAAGGATGGTGTGATTGAGAAGATGTTTATTGAGCCAGAAGAACCAGGAGATCCTTTCAAAGTATCGGATGCCGATACAATGCTCAAGTACATCAATCCTCATGCTGTGAAGCCTGAATGCGTCTCCTTATTTACAAAGGAAGGCTGCCCGTTCTGTGTTCGGGCTAAAGAGATGTTGAAGGAGCGCGGCCTCGCTTACGAAGAAATTGTGATTGGTAAAAATGCGACGACACGCTCGTTGCGAGCTATGGCAGGAGGAACAACAGTCCCTCAAGTATTTATTGACGGCAAATTGATTGGTGGGTCTGAAGCCCTGGCAGATTATTTGGGTGTAGCCTAGTTGCTCTAAGTAGTTTGACTAGAGTGGTTTAAGCGTAACGCGATCGCTGACTTTCGTCTCTAGAATGAGATTTGAAAGCTGCGATCGCGTTTTGTGTTTAAAGACACTCGCTAAAACTCACTTAACTGCGATCGCAGCTCTGTTTTTCGGTAAAGATATCTTTGAAAATCAATTTTTATGGCTAACTCACCCAGAATTTTGGCTTTTGCGGGCAGTACCCGAACAAATTCCTACAACAAAACCCTGGTTAAAATTGCCGGTACAGGGGCTCGGGCTGCGGGCGCTGAAGTTACTTTCTTAGATCTGCGCGATTTGCCAATGCCGCTTTATGATGAAGATCTAGAGGCGGCTGAAGGCATTCCTGCCAATGCCTTGAAGTTTAAGGAGATCATGGTAGCTCATCAGGGACTCCTAATTGCTTCTCCTGAGTACAACAGCTCTATCTCTGGGGTACTCAAAAATGCGATCGACTGGGCTTCTCGTTCTACCCCTGGTGAACCCTTCTTAGCTGCTTTTACAGATAAAGTAGCCGCAATTATGAGTACGTCTCCGGGCGGTTTAGGAGGGTTAAGAGGCTTGGTTCATGTTCGTAGTATTCTGTCTAGTATCCAAGTTTTAGTCATTCCCGACCAAATTGCGATCGCAAAAGCTCATGAAGCATTTAATCCAGATGGCAGCTTGAAAGATAGCGCTCAACAAACTACCGTTGAGAACCTTGGCGCTAAAGTCGCTCAAATACTGACAAAGTTACAGAATTAAAGGCATAACAGCTAAAAAAATAATTGAGAGAGAGATACGACAAGACCATATCCCTCTCTCAATTTTATAGATCACTTGTCATAGTAGATTAAAAGCTATCGCAGCAAATTTTCTAGCTTGCGCGAGCAGTTAAATCTATCAACGAATTTGTAGAGTTGCTATTTTTATTTGAGCCAACTGGAACTAAGTAAAATTCCTAAAACTCCTAAGATATGACCAAAACTCATTGCGCCTAAGAAGGTGGCAACACTCATGTTGTTCAGTAGGCCAGAGAATGGTCCAAGAGGCATCTTAGGGCCAACTTTGGGAAAGCGAACGGTGCGGCTGGCAATGAACAAAGCCAGTAGGCAGGAACCAATCATAATGGGAGTGCCTTGCCAGTTCCACAAAGCGGTGGGGTCTTGGGACGTAGCAGCGGGGACTGCTGCTAGTAACATAGAGTGAATCAAGATGCTTTCTCCTACTTGTTGAGACACTATATTGATCAACATTAACCGGACGCAATAACCATCTGCCTAATGTAGTTGAAGTAGGAAGTTGGCTAATTCTGCGGCCAGAACATCGCTAGGATTCATCGTCCCGTTGTATTGGCGATCGCACCTCAGCCTGACGAAGGATTTATTAGTGTTAGTAACAAAACTTATCTTCCGTCTTTATATAGGCGTTACCTGGGCCACAGGTGTTTAGCATGCGGGTGTGAGATTACTGTTTTGGACATCTGTTATGACATCTGCAAATACCAATACCGCTCAAACTCTGCGATCTTTTCAGCACCTAGATGTGGATCAGCAAATTGCTGCTTTGGCTTATCTTTATACCGAGCTAGGTCAATCGATCTCTTTTCCCAGTTCTGGAGTGACTTCCTCTAACGAAATTAGTCAACTCGTCAAGCACGTCAAAGATCTGCGTTCAGAAGACCAGCTGCAATTTATCCGCGACGTATTTTCTAGCCAACAGGGTGGTCGCGAGGAAGTAGCGCTTGACCCCCATCCCAGTAAAGCGTTACTAGAATTGATTCCTGGTGGCACCAAAGATCCTCTCAGCCATTACCAATCTTTAGATCCTAATGCTCGCTTAGCGTTCTGGTATCGCTTAGCTCAAGAGTTGGATAGAGATGCTATCTCGACAGCAGCGACGACCCAACTGTCTTCTGGCGCTCAAGAAATCATCAATCATCTGAAGTCTTTAGAAGTCAGTCAACAAGTTGACTTTTTACGTCAGATTGTTTAGTAAGTTTGATTCGCCCGAACTGATTCGCCTAAATTGAACATGAGCGATCGCCTTGCCTTTGAGCTGTCTTGAGGGAAGGCGATCGCTTCGTCATACTTCTCTTGCTAAATACGCTGATGCTTGCAGGTGCAGATCACAAAAATACTCCCCTCAACCAAAAGTTGAAGGGAGAAAAGTGAAATTAGAGTGAAGCGAAACTACGGGTAGTAGAAATTCTTAGGCAACTGATTGCTGCACCATTAAGTTGACCTTGGCATTTTGTAAACCGGGCTGCTTGACTTCTGCCAATGTTTTGTTAATCGCGTATTTCTGATTAATGCTATTCATTAGGTTAGCTAAGTTATGGCTCTTAGCAACACCCCAAAGATCAGCAATTAAGTCAAATGATCCTTGGGGATTGCGAACCCAACCTAAGTCGTAATCGCCTTTAAGCGCTACTACAATGTCAGCCCGAACTTTTTGACCACAAGCGCCGCGCACATCGGCGTTTGTACTAGCAACTAGGCCCAGATCTGCAAGAGAAGCTTTAAGCAGTTCAGCGTCTGTAATCTTGCTGCGAAGAGTACTAAAGTGAGACATAAGTAGTCCTTAAATGGGTGAAATGGGTGAATCTGTGAGTTGATCGAAGAGTTGATCGAAACATGCAATGTTAATCAGCGATACCCGGTGTGCAGTAGAGCTAGCTTCATTCGCACCACACTGAAGGCATTAATAATTTCAGAGCTCTCTATTGCTATTGGTACTAGCAATAGATCACATAACTAATCTATGTAATAGTCTGTTAAGTTTCATTGTTCTAAAGGTTTACTTCTGCCAATCTTGCAAACTCCTAAAGGTAGAGCTGTATCCCTCAACCAGTAGTAGCTTCAGTTACATCAAACAAAATGGCATGGATCAACTTTTTTGATTTCAAGAAAAAAGAAACCTAGAAGTTTTCTAAAACTGGTGGCCCAGCTGGCCTAAACTCCTAGGTTTGATAATGACACTGAATCGCTTCGTATACAGTACTGTGACTAAATCAGCTACACTTCCGACTCAAGCCAGAAATTTCCGTAACGTTGATGGGTAAACCAATATAGAAACGGTTTTGCTGAGAATTTTTTATCCTCCAACAACTTCGCCACCATTGGGGTGCAGAATTTGCCCGGACATATAGGAGGAATCATCAGAAGCCAAGAAGACATAGCTCGGTGCAACTTCTTCTGGCTGCCCAGCTCGTTGCATCGGCACCTGTGACCCAAAGCTCTTAACCTTGTCCTCTGGGAAGGTCGCAGGAATTAGAGGAGTCCAGATTGGTCCAGGAGCGACGCCATTTACCCGAATACCCTTCTCGACCAAAGATTGTGACAAAGAGCGGGTAAAGGCAACGATCGCGCCTTTAGTGGAAGAGTAGTCTAGCAGTTGCTGATTGCCCTTATAAGCTGTGACTGAAGTGGTATTGATGATGGCACTGCCTTCCTTGAGGTGGGGCAGAGCGGCTTTCGTCAGAAAGAACATGCTAAAGATATTAGTGCGGAAAGTACGCTCCAGTTGTTCCGCTGTGATGTCCTCAATGCTTTGCTGCGGATGTTGCTCAGCCGCATTGTTCACCAAAATGTCGAGGTAGCCTAGTTGCTGTACCGTTTGCTGTACAGCTTCTTTGCAGAATTGCTCGTCGCCAATATCACCTGCAATGGTGATACAGCGTCTGCCTTCCGCTTCAACTCGGCGCTTGGTATCTTCTGCATCTTGATGCTCATTCAGGTAAAGGAGTGCGACATCGGCTCCTTCTTTGGCGTAGAAAACTGCTACAGCGCGTCCAATGCCACTATCTCCTCCAGTAATCAGAGCGACTTTTCCTTGTAGTTTGCCGCTTCCCCGATATTTAGAATCATCAAACTGAGGTCTGGGAGTCATTTCAGACTCAATGCCAGGCTGTTGATTCTGATGTTGGGGTGGTTGTAATTCTTTGGATTGACTCATCGTTGCTTCTCCCGGAGTTTTGCTGTATTTCTATCTGTTAAAAGACTTTTAGAAGTCAGCCATAAGCTAAGTTGAAAATCTGCTCTTTATCTGCCGAATCTCAACTATTTAAATTCTTTTGGCTGTTCCCTAATCTGCCGCCTTATTAGCTTCGGCGAGCATGTTCACTTTAGAACGCACTTTTAGTTCAGTTCTGCTTCATTGGAGATAAATTCAGGTCGTTCTATAGGTGAGTTTCTCGTAAGCTAAGCTGTGATGCCTGATACTTTAAGTGACTTGACGATCGACATGATTAATTAGTTGTAGCAATAAGCCACTATTCAGCACGGGCAGTATTTATCGGTACAGTCACACTTCATTCAGACACAGCGTTTTTACAACTTTGGATAGAGTAGTCTCTCTGTCCTCAGTGGAAGAAGCTGTGAGCGATCGCCACTAAGCTGCTTAATAGCAAATACTTTGAAAATGCCAGCACCTTGAATTCATCAATAGAAGTCGATTGGGACAAGCCGATTGAGCTGATTAATTCGAGGCATTTTACATAATTTGAGCAGGTGAAATAATGAGCTTTAATCCGCTAGCTGAAAAAGGAATTCCGCTTGATCAACAGCTACGAAATTGGTCCGAGCTAAACGTTCAGCCCTATATCAAAGATCAAGTCGACCCCTATACTCGTACCCGTGTCATTACGATGAACGGAATTGAAACGGAAGGGATATTTTTCTCTCATCAATTTGCGCGCCACACCGCTGACCCAGACTTGCGGAGACAACTCGCCATGCTGCGTCGAGTCGAGCAGCAACAGCAGAAAGTGGTTAACTGGCTCACGCCTGGTAATGAATCAACTTTGGAAGTCACGATTGGTTATGAGCAGGTTGCAGTTGACCTCACTGCCTTTTTAGCTCGTCATGAACCTGATCCTTATATCAAGCAAGCGTTTGAATTTGGTCTTTTAGAAGACTTCGACCATCTCTATCGCTATGCCAACTTGCTAGAAATGACCGAAGGCAAGAAAGCAGAAGAAGTCACAGGTCGGTTGACTGAGATTATGCCAGGACGGCCAACAGTCGCCGAACACCGCCATCCCTATGATGATGTGCGTAGACCTAGCGATCGCACCAAAGCTGATCCGGTCTCCCTGCTGCACGTGCTGACCTTGGTTGCTTCCGAGCAACAGACCATGAACTTCTACATGAACGTGGGCAATCGTCCTATGAACCCGCTGGCACGGGGACTCTACCTGGAAATCGCTCAAATTGAGGAACAGCACGTCACCCATTATGAATCTCTGCTTGACCCCAATGCTTCTTGGCTAGAGCAGGAAGTTCTGCACCAGTACAACGAGTGCTATCTGTACTATTCCTTCATGCAGCAAGAGTCCGATCGCCGGATCAAGCAAATATGGGAACTCCACTTGAACATGGAGATTGAGCATCTGCGGATTGCTTGTGACCTGCTCCGTCAGTATGAAAATCGCGATCCGGAAGAATTCTTGCCCCAAAGCTTACCGGAGACCATGCGCTTTGAAGAAAACAAAGACTATATCCGTCAAGTTTTAGCAGATCAGGTGAATTTGACTACTCAAGATACGGAATTTGTGCCAGTTGAGCAACTACCTGAGGATGCTCGCTACTTCCAATACCAAAAGACGGTCAACGCGGGCGGCGTACCCAGCGAACAGGTGATTGAAGAACACCGCAGTCAAATGGGTGGCGACTATCGCATGACCACAGAGGGAGCGCATCCATTGGCGGGTGCTAATCGCTAAAGACCGAACCCCCCAGCCCCTCCATAATAAAGAAGCGGCTGGGGGGTCTTACAGTTGAAAGAAGATGAGGAAGAGAGAGGCGAATTAGAGGTTATCCAAATCCACTTCAAAAGTTTGGTCATCCACGGTGACGCGATCGCCGGACACTAGTTTGCGACCCCGACGAGTTTCCAAAACACCGTTGACACTCACTACTTCATTTTGAATGATCATCTTGGCTTGACCACCGGTGTCTACAAGCCCAATCACCTTCAAAAATTGATCTAGTTTAATCGTATCGCTCGTCTTAGTCATACCAGGTCAGAGAGAGGAGTCTCAGTAGAAGTCATTATTGCTATTCTCTATTGTCTTTGAATGTTCCTGCTTTGGAGATGGGCGATCGCGAAATTAGCTCTAACTTGTCTTATTCCTCAGTCACCACCAACTGCCAGCTAGCTGCTTGAGGAACTTGAGGCAGCGTTACTTCTAAGCGATCGCCTACCCAGCACAAATCCCTGATTTCTGCCCCTTGAACTGTGACTCGGCTGTGAGGAGTTAAACCAATCCAATGCACTTGGAAATTTCGGGCAGCAGGCATATCTGTATAGGTGCCTCGGATTGCTTCACAAGTTAGGATGTGCTGGCTAGATGCTTGCTGTTGGGTAAATCGCCGCCGACTGCCTGCTTCAGTCAAATATGCCTGACTCATACCATCATCCTCATAAAAATCCAGGTCACCAGCATCTCCTGCATAAACTTCGAGCAGTAGTGTGGCGGCTGGTTGGTTTCCTGCTCGTAAAGCCATAGGCTGTAGCGGCAAAATGGCCCCTGCTTTTACAAACACGGGTACTTGGTACAGTGGCACATACAAATTCAACTGTTGCGCTCCTTGATAGAATTTACAGGTTTCTCGATGCCACCAACCTCCCACAGGCAAATAGATAGAGCGATATCCGCCTGCTTCTACTACAGGCGCTACTAAGACGCGATCGCCTAGGAGATACTGGGTTGGTTGTTCATAGGCAACAGGATCTTCGGGATAATGCAGATACAGAGGCCGACAGAGGGGCAATCCTGTTTCAAAGGCAATTCGACTGAGGTGATAGAAGTAGGGAAGAAACTGAATCCGCGTCTGGAAGGCTTGGCGAACTGCGTCTAACACCCACTGGCCATAGGCCCAAGGCTCTCGTTTGCCGTGATCTGAGTGCAAGCGCACCACCGGACTCCAACAACCAAACTGCACCCAACGCACATACAATTCAGGGTCAATATAGGGGACACCAGGCACATGGTTGTAGAAACCTCCTAAATCGTGTGACCAATAGGCGACCCCAACGTTACCAGCCCGTGCCGTAAAATCTACGAGTAACTGCAACACTTCCCACTGCGAGTAGGTATCCGCTGAAAACTGAGCGGGATAGCGATGGGAACCCATGCCCCCGGTACGAGACAAAATCATCGGTCGCTGGGAACGATTGGCTAGATGCGTGAAATAAACATGATTTGTCCAGAGCTGAGAGTTGACGCCGGGATGAATCGCGCTAGAGCCATCAATCCACCAAAAATCGATGCCATCTGCTTCTCGCGGACCGTGCAGCACCTGCATAAATAATCGAGCTTCTTCTGGCTCGGCCAAGTTAAACAACAGCCAACCCGTTTCTAGCTCTGCTTGGGTGGGCTTATATTCTGCCATTCCGCTCGGATGCCAGGATTCAAAAATCCAACTGGACATCGGGTTTCTGATTGCAAATACCTTTCCCGCTTTGACATCATCTGGGTCTAGCCCTCGCGCTTCGCACAAAGCTTGGAACTGGCTATCGCCCGGAGCTAAGCCCTCTGGGTGAACATTCGCTCCGACATGCAGTCCTTGCTCATGAATCTGCTTTAGAAAGGTCGGTGCATCTGGGAAAAATTCTGGGTTCCAATCCCAACCACACCAACCCGACAAATGCCAATCCACATCCAAAATCAAGACATCGAGTGGTAGGTCAAGTGCCTCAAATTGCTTCACTAGGTTGTGGTAGTCAGTGTCGTAGAGTTGCCCAAACAACGAAAACCAAACCCCAAAAGCCCAGCGCGGCAACATTGGAACTGGGCCACAAAGTTGGACAAAGTTTTGTAGGGCTTGAGCATAGTCAGAGCCGTAAGCAAAGAAATACCAATCTTGGCCTTCTGGATCGAATCGTTGAGCTAGCCAGTTGTTTTCTAGGGGGGCACTAGCTGAGTCATTCAAGACGCTATAACCACTCCGGCTGAGAATTCCTGGTGGGAAGCGGTGCCACTCTTGCAAGACTTGCCGCACTTCCTCTGGTAACTCTTCCTGACGGTAGCGATCGAGATACCAGAGTGGTGGCTCCTCAAAGCGGGTAGTTTCTCCGCGATCGCGCAAGCTCAGGTGAGCCTTTTTCATCGGGTTGTAAAGCCATTCTTGGGTGTAAGGGTAGGCGCGTTCTACTGTTGCCGGATGTACTTCAGTGGGTCGGAGATTGCGGTGGATCAGGTCAAGGCTACAGAATGTACCGCCCAAGTTGGCAGAGTCAACAGTTGTAGGAGTCCAACTTCCTTTTTGTGTCCCACAGCGCCACTCTATTTGCAGGTTGTTGTCGTTGAATGGCTGAGTATCCGGTCGATAGTGAATTTGAATCAGTTCAGTTTGTAGTTGGAGTACACCAGCCTCGGTCCAGGCGATCGCCTGAAAGGGTAATGCTTGAGGTCGCGTCATTGCTTGGACGGTGGGTCGATCCTCAAATTGCCCCGTTGCTGACCACTCCAAACGAACTAAGCCTTGGCTCAAGGCACTAAAGCGAGCAGAACCACAAACAACGCGATCGCCTACAACCTGATATTGCACAGCATTTCTCCCTAGAGACCCTCAGTTTCCCAAGGTAGCAAGGACTTTTCGGGCTAGTTGACTTTGCAGTGGCTAGGTCAGAAAAAACTGCCCAAGGAAAGTTATTCCCGATTCACGAGAGGGATTGCGCTTTTCTGGAAGGGTGTGATACATTTATAAATCGCTAGGACGCATAGCTCAGTTGGTTAGAGCACTACGTTGACATCGTAGGGGTCACTGGTTCGAGTCCAGTTGTGTCCATCACTTACACTCACAGGCGATCGCCCTTTCCTAGCAATGTGACGATCGTCTTGACTAGCTCGTCGGGTTCTACAGGTTTTGCCACATGCTGTTGAAACCCAGCGGCAAGAGCTTGTTTTTGGTCTATCTCTCCAGCATAGGCAGTAAGGGCGATCGCTTTGGGTACGGCTTTGCTGAATGCTGAATGCTGATTGAGTTCTAGTGAGTTGGCTGAAGCAGAGGCGTCTGCAAAACGGGCTTTGATCTGCCGCATCAGCATATAACCATCCATGATGGGCATACCAATATCACTAATCAAGAGATCTGGTTGGAACTGCTCTAAAAGAGCTAAAGCCTCTGACGCAGATGCTACTGAACTGACCTCGGCTCCATATTGCGTCAGAATAAACTCGACTAAATCCCGCATATCGGCTTCGTCGTCTACCACCAACACGCGTACTCCGCTCAGGTCGATGGTAGTGGTATCTGAGTTCTGAGGGTGTAAGGGTTCTGAAGCTAGTCTCTGGAGCGGGATTCTAACTGTAAAGGTAGATCCTAACCCTTCCCCAGGGCTCTCTACATCGACAGTACCACCATGTAACTCGCTCAAGTGGCGAACGATCGCCAACCCTAATCCTAAGCCGCCAAATTTACGGGTAGTTGTTCCATCCTCCTGCCGAAAATACTCAAACACATGCGGCAGAAATGCTGAATTGATGCCTTTTCCAGTATCTTTAACTTGAATTTGGGCCTGAGTGCCTGCTGGCTCTAATCGAACTTCTACCTGTCCACCTGCGGGGGTGAACTTGATGGCATTGGAGAGCAAGTTCCAGACAATTTGTTGAATTCGAGCCGCATCTCCGGAGATCTGGGCGACATCAGCCGCAAACAGAGTTTGAATTTCAATTTGTTTGGCCTCCGACGCCAAACGTACGGTTTCGATCGCCGCTTGGATGACTGTGACTAGGTTAACTGGACTCACATTCAAAGTCATCTTGCCTTGTAGGATGCGGGAGACATCTAGCAGATCTTCGATCAATTGGGTTTGTAGTTTGGCATTGCGTTCAATCGTTTCTAGCGCCCGCTGGGTTGTTTGCTCATCTAACTTGCCTTGTTGTAGTAGCTTTGACCAACCCAAAATAGGGTTGAGAGGCGATCGCAACTCATGGGATAAGACTGCTAGAAACTCATCTTTAATCCGGTTAGCACGTTCAGCCTCCGCTCTGGCCGCTTGCTCAAGTTGCAGGAGATGGTAGCTTTGCGCCGCATATCGTTCCCGTTCCGCTTCTACTTGTTTGCGATCCGAAATGTCTATAACTGAACCAATATATCCTTTGAATTCACCTTCCGCCCCATGCCAAGGAGCCGCCGCATCCAACATCCAGTAATACTCACCATCGTGACGCCGCAACCGATACTCTACGCGAAACGGTTCACCACGCTGACTAGATTTTATGAAATTATCCTTAGCGCCGCTGCGGTCATCTGGATGGACAGCATCCAACCAGCCCAAACCCAAACCACTTATCTCACTCTGACCAGAGAATTCGTACCAGCTTTGGCTCAGGTAAGTACATTGGCCTGCTGAATTAGTTACCCAGATCATGACGGGGGCGTTGTCTGCCATGTGGCGAAATCGCTCCTCGCTTTCCAATAGCGCTGTTTCTACTTGCTTGCGATCGCTAATGTCGGTCACAAAAATAGTGACACCTTCGGCAAAAGGATAAATCCGGTTCTCGAACCAACGCTGATAGGGTGGATAAAAAACCTCAAATCGAACCACTGTTTGTTCAGCAACTGCCCGACACACCTCAGTTCCGAATAGACTGTTAACCATGTCGGGAAACACATCCCAAACACGCTGACCTAGCAATTCTTCCTTACGCTTACCCGTCACTCGCAGGACTTGTTCATTGATGAAGCTGTAGCGCCACTCCCGGTCCAGCACAATAAACTGATCGTTAATGCCTGCCAGAACGCTCTCTAAACGAACTCTAACTGCCTCTGCTTCAGCCCGTAGACCTTGCTCTCGCTGGGTGGCTTCTTGCCGCAATCGCGCCAGCTTTAAGGTTGCTTCTACCCGTGCCAGCAGCTCCCGAGCTGAGAATGGTTTAATCAAGTAGTCATCAGCTCCAGCTTCCAATCCCTCGACACGAGACTCTTCGCCCGCGCGAGCTGATAGCAGGATAATGGGGATATCTTGAGTTTGCGGATCGGAACGAAGCGATCGCAATAGGGCAAAGCCATCGAGCCCTGGCATCATGACATCTGTTAACACTAAGTCAGGCGGGTGGTGACGAATCGCAGCGAGGGCACCAAGACCATCTGTAACGGTTTCTACTGCATATCGTTGACTCAGGAGCCGTTTCACATAGTCGCGCATGTCGGCGTTGTCATCAGCCAAGAGGATACGAGCCGCAGGTTGAGGAAGTAAAGATGAAGAGTTTAAGGAAACATCTGCTCCCACGTTGCTCCTTTCGTTGATCTCCTGAGGTGTTGTTTCACTAACATAAACATCCTTTTCAGGTAACCAACGCAAGGCTTCTGCCACAAAGGAGACCGAGCCTACCGCTGTTATAGGTGATATGCGAGTATCACTAATGCGCTCTGGCGGGAGATGAGCCGTTCCGGTGGGAATCGAGACGGTGAAGCAGGTGCCTTGCCCCTCTAAACTCTCTACAGCGATCGCGCCTCCATGCAGCTTGACTAATTCTTGAACCAAGGAGAGACCAATCCCTGATCCCTCAAAACTACGTCCTTGGGCTCCCTTGACTCGATGAAACCGCTCGAACAAATGGGGGATTTCAGCGGCAGGGATACCAATGCCAGTGTCTCGGATTGCTAGCTCAACATGATCTTGCATCCACTGCAAGCGAGCTGAAATTTCGCCGTTAAAGGTGAACTTAAAGGCATTGGAGAGTAGGTTAAGCACTATCTTTTCCCACATCTCTCGGTCTACATAAATAGCCTCAGGTAAGCGTTGGCAATCCACAACCAGGTGTAAATCAGCCCGCTCGATTGCAGAGCGAAAAACACTGGCTAGTTCTGTCGTCAAAGCTGCCAAATCAGTAGGTTCATATAAGGCTTGAACTCGCCCTGCTTCAATTCGGGAAAAGTCTAACAGCGTATTGACCAACTTCAGCAACCGCAGTCCATTGCGCTGTACCGTCTCAATCCGCTCTCTCTGAGTAGGCGGTAGGGGCTCGGTCTGGTCAGCCAGGGCATCGTCAGTAGGACCCAACATTAAAGTTAAAGGGGTACGGAATTCGTGGCTGACATTGCTGAAAAAGACAGTTTTAGCGCGATCGAGTTCTGCCAAAGCTTCTGCTCGTTTCCGCTCTTCCTCGTAAGCTTGGGCATTAGCAATACTAGCGGCGATCTGCGCTGCTACCAGATCCAGAAATCCCTTATAGTTATCGTCCAACAGCCGGAACGGATTAAGACCCGCTACTAAGATACCTGCCTTACCAGTCTGTCCAGATGGGGAGATCGGCAGTGCGACTGCTTGATGGGGTAAGCGATCCCAAGACCCTGTGGGCAGGTCGTCAAAACGTTTCTCTAGGTCAGTGACTAAACAAAATTGACGGGTTTCGAGCACTTCTGCAAAGCACCAAGCGCCATCATCCAGAGAGATTATTTCAGGAGCGATCGCGTGACCCCGCTCAATGCCACTAGTTCCCGCCAGAAACAGGTGCCGCTGATCTGGATCAACCAGATAAATCATGGCGAAAGGGAGATCGTAAAGATAGGTTTCTAGACAGGCCGCACTTAGGGTGCAAGCTTCATCAAACGTTCGGGCATCGGCGGTTCTAGCGGCTAGTTCTCGTAGTAGAGACAACTGCCGTTCACCAATGATGCGCTGCGTATCGTCTGTGTTGGCACAAAGGATGCCGCCTGTCCCACCCTCGTCATCCGGTACGGGGCTATAGGAGAATGTGTAGTAAGTTTCCTCCGGGTAGCCGTTGCGTTCCATGATCAGCAGCAGTGCTTCGTCATAGGTGCCTTCATTTTTACGCATTACCGAGGCCGCCCGGGGACCGACTTGGTCCCAAATCTCTCGCCAGACTACTGAAGCGGGCTGGCCTAGAACTCCTGGATGTTTACCGCCAAGAATAGCTTTGTAGGCGTCGTTATAAAGGTTAATTAGCTCCTCGCCCCACCAGACAAACATCGGCTGTTGCGAGGTTAGCATGATGCGTACAGCAGTTTTGAGGCTCTGCGACCACTGCTCTACGGGGCCTAGCGATGTTTGCGACCAGTCTCGCGATCGCATCAGCGCCCCCATTTCACCCCCACCCGCGAGAATGGCTTCTCGGATAGCTGCCTCTCGTTCTGCATTCACAGTTGTCACTCTACCTCTGAAACATATCCGGACGAAGGTGGCGCACTAGGGTGCCGATAGTTAGTTGTTCGATCCCAACCATTGCTGACCGATGGACAGAGTCATCACTATTGATAAAGTCCTTATCTCTGACTCTTAGGGATCAGACAGAAAATCTTCATCCTCCAAGAGGTAGACTTAGATTAACCTGAGTTCACATTTCTATAAAGAGTTGGTAATTTGACTCGATATAAACTGCAATCCCGATTCTGAAAAGCATAAACTTAGCAAATCAAATTAGCGTGAAAGCTACTTTTTGTCGGCAATTTGTTACTTCAAGGTCAGCGATCGCACCGAGAATGTTTCAGAAATTTAAGTGTAGCTCGTTGAAGTCTAACTGAATGGCTAATTGGGGCGCTGAGAGCTTGGAGTTGAGCAAAGACATGGCGAGACAAACGTTTACTGGGCTGGAGAGCCAAGATTTAAGGGATTGGGAAGCTACGCCGACCTTAGCCAATTCCGACTGGAGCGTCATTGTATTCATCCTCGGTCTCAGCCTAGGTTGGCACCTGGCTGGCTACCGTCGTGCTGCGGCTGCCAATCCAGCCGCAACTGGGGACACAGCTAATCCAGAGGCTGAACCAGATTTGGGACCACAAGATTTAACCCAACTGCCTTTTACTCAAGCGATCCAGTGGTTAGCTTATGGTAAAGACTTGGAACAAGCAGATCAATATGAGACAGCGATCGCTGTCTATGCGGAAGGATTGAAGCGTTTTCCTCGCAACTTCCGCCTCTGGCACGAACAAGGATTAGCGTTAGCCAAGCTACAACGATTTGAGGAAGCGATCGCCAGCTACGACCGAGCTTATGAGCTGCGACCCCGTGATCCAAGTTTGGCTCATGAACGTGGAGACACATTATTGCAGCTAGAGCGCTACGAGGAAGCGATTACTGCCTTTGATATCTATTTGAAATACACACCTGATAGTGAGCACATTCGCTCGGATCGAGGTTATGCACTCTATCAACTTGGCTGCTACAAAGAAGCGCTGCAATGGCTTAACCCGATTGTGCAGAGCCAGTCAAGCGATCGCTATTCGGTGCGGCACGCTCATTTCTATCAAATTAACTGTTTATGGCAGTTGGGTGAGCTGGAAACGGCTCTAAAGTCGTGCCGAGAAGCCATGAGACAATATCCTGATTCATGCTTTAAAAAACAGCAAGAAGCTCTGAGACAACGGATTGCTGACCTGACCAGTGACGCTGAGCCATCTGAGCCGACCCCAGAACCAACATTAGAATCAGCGGCAGCGGTATCAACTAGTTCTGAAAACACCTGAAGTTGCATCTGATCGGCCTCTGCGCTGATCAAGTTGGGATTGCTATAGGATCGACTATTGGGCAGATTTCAACCTGCTTGAGACCGGTTTAGCCTTTGAAGGGTTTGCCCCGTTCGCAAAGCAATTCCAAGGAAAATAAGCAGATGGATCGATTGAACTTCAAAGTGTTTCAGCAGTTTTGGGCGATCGCCAAATCCTACTGGTTCGGAGATGAGAAATGGCAAGCTAGAGGCTTATTGTTAGGAGTGGTGCTGTTTTTGCTGGCCTATACGGGGCTGAGCGTAGTCCTCAACAACAAGCGAGGCGTGCTGATCTCCGCGCTCTCGGCTCGGGATGAACCTCGGTTTTGGCAAACAGTCACTATCTTTATTGCGGTGTTGGTCCTGTATGCCCCTCTGCTGGCAGGTTACCGATATTTGCGCGATCGCCTGAGTTTGCAATGGCGGCGTTGGCTGACCAATCGCTTTCTCGAAAATTACTTTAGCAATCGGGCCTACTACCATCTCAATACCTCCAACACAGAGATTGACAACCCAGACCAGCGGATTGCTGAAGATGTTCGCAGCTTTACCCAAGAATCTCTCACCTTTTTGTTGGTGTTAGTGGAGTCGGTGTTGTCGGTGATTGCCTTTAGTGGCGTGCTTTGGGGAATTTCTCAACCTTTGGTTTTTTTCCTGGTGCTTTATGCTCTAGTTGGCACGATCGTCACAACGGTTGTGTTTGGTAAACCATTGGTACGACTCAACTTTGAGCAACTCAAAAAAGAAGCTGACTTTCGCTTTAGTTTGGTGCGAATTCGGGAGAATGCTGAAGCGATCGCCTTTTATCGAGGGGAGGAGCGCGAGTCGCAGCAGATTCAACACCGATTTCTTGAAGTATTCGACAACGTCAAGCGACTGCTGCTTTGGGAATTGAATCTGAACGTGTTAACCAATGCCTATGAATTTATCCCTTTCGTACTGCCAGCTTTAGTTGTAGCGCCAGCGATCTTTGCGGGGGAGATGGAGGTAGGCAAAGTCACTGAAGCCCAGGGAGCCTTTGTGCGGGTCTTTTTCTCGCTGAATGTGGTAGTAGCTCGTTTCCAAGCTCTGACTACCTTTGGGGCTGGCATCAATCGCTTGTATACCTTTGCTGAGTTTCTAGAAAAGCCGCAGGACAACCAAACTGTTGATGCTCCCGACTCGCTGACTGAAGCAACCATTCAAACCGTGGCTGCCGATCGCGTCGCGGTAGAACATCTCACTTTAGAAACGCCCAACCACCAACGCACGCTGATCGAAAACTTATCTGTCGAATTACAGGCTGGGCAAGGGCTTTTGGTAATGGGGCCGAGTGGTTGTGGCAAAAGTTCCCTACTACGGGCGATCGCTGGGTTATGGAATACGGGTCGTGGTACCATCTTGCGCCCCGGGCCAGATCAGATTCTGTTTTTACCCCAACGTCCCTATATGGTAATGGGGACTCTACGGGACCAACTGCTCTATCCCAACACGCATATTCAGGTGGATGACCAACGCTTAAAGCAAGTGCTGCAACAGGTAAATTTAGCAGATCTGGATGAACGCTTTGGTGGTTTTGAGACTGAACGAGACTGGGCAGAAGTCTTATCGTTAGGAGAACAACAGCGTCTCACTTTTGCCCGCTTACTGGTCAACCAACCGAAGTACGCCATCTTGGATGAGGCGACGAGCGCTTTGGATCTCGACAATGAGGAAAAACTCTATCAACATCTACAAGCGATCGGTACTACCTTCTTGAGCGTCGGTCATCGCCCGAACCTAGCGAATCATCATCAGCAAGTGTTGCAGCTCTCCCAAGATAAAACCTGGCAGATCCGGCAACCTTTGATCTTCCGTCAAGAACAACTGGAGTTGATCGAGCTACCTTGAGCCGCGCTAGAATGACCTCTTTGGGAAAGTAAGTATGTCGTGGATCGAATTGAGCCTGGATACCACACCAGAGGCGGTGGACTGGGTTCAGACGCTGCTAGCAGGAACTGACTATCAAGGAGAAATTCGAGTCACGGCTTACAGTGAATTAGATTCTCGCTGCCCCAGGGAGCCAGAAACTCCCCCTCATGACTGGGCATTCACGATTTGCTTATATCTCCCTTACGATATCCGGGTGCGCACTCAGATCGCTGAAATTGATTCTGTGCTTTCTCCCCTACATCGCACCGGGCTAACTACTGAGCTACAAGCTTCGATCGTAGAAGAGAAACCTGCTCTACCAGAGACGGTGAGTTCCCTAGTTCACCGCATCGGGCAGCGTTTTGTGGTTTTGCCCGGGGATATACCCTACCAACCTGAAACAGCTAATGAACTTACCTTAAGGATACAGACAAGTCTGGCCTTCGGCAGCGGTTTTCATCCAGCCACTCGGCTGAGCCTTCGGTTATTAGAGCGTCATGTTAGGCCTGAAATGCGGGCGCTCGATTTAGGATCAGGCTCAGGGATTTTGAGTGTAGCGATCGCGAAGCTGGGGGCACAAGTCCTGGCTCTAGATAACGACAGGGTGGCTGTAGAGTCTACGCAAGATGCTGTGGAGCGTAATGGTGTGGCGCAACAAGTCAGAGTGATGGAAGGCAGCTTGGGGGGTGGCAGCGAGCTAGGGCATTGGATGGGCGGAGATATTAGTGATCAAGTGCCTACCGTGAAAGCGATCGCAGAGTTTGACCTAATCATGGCGAATATTTTAGCGCGGGTACATGTTGCCCTCGCAGATGACTACCGCCAAGCCCTGCGACAGAATCAGGCTCAGGACGCACGGTTGATTACGGCTGGCTTCACTACAGATCACGAAGCGGAAGTAACAGCGGCCCTCGCAGCAGCAGGCTTTACCATCATTGACTCAGAATGCTGTAATGAATGGGTGGCCTTGGCTTATCAACTGCAAGCCTGAGCGATCGCCCCACCTCGATCAGCTAAGCGTAGGTGATAATAAACGCTGTTGGTTAGAAGACAGAGGACATGACGATGGAGCACGATTTTAAGCAACTAGCTGAACTGTATAAAAACGCGCTCCTCAACGATGTCATTCCTTTTTGGGAAGAGCACTCGATCGATTGGGAGCAAGGCGGCTATTTCACCTGTCTCGATCGCACGGGTCAAGTCTATGACACCGACAAGTTTATCTGGCTGCAAAACCGTCAAGTCTGGATCTTCTCGATGCTGTATAACCAACTGGAACAGCGAGAGAACTGGCTGAAGATTGCCGCGCATGGAGCCAATTTTCTCGCGCAGCATGGTCGCGATGATGAGGGGAATTGGTACTTCGCGATCGATCGCGCTGGCAACCCTTTAGTGCAGCCCTACAACATCTTCTCGGACTGCTTTGCAGCGATGGCCTTTAGCAAATATGCGTTGGCTTCTGGGGAAGCAAGTGCTAAGGAGATCGCACTACAGGCTTACAACAATGTGTTGCGCCGCAAGGAAAACCCCAAAGGTAAGTACAACAAAACCTATCCGGGTACTCGTCCGCTGAAGTCGTTGGCAGTGCCGATGATTTTAGCTAACCTCTCTTTAGAGATGGAATGGCTGTTGCCTCAGGAGAAATTGGAGCAAGTTCTGGAAGCTACAGTGCAGGAAGTAATGACCGACTTCCTAGACTGCGATCGCGGCTTAATGTATGAGAATGTGGCTCCCAATGGCTCCCATGTGGATTCTTTTGAGGGGCGGCTGATTAACCCAGGTCATGGGATTGAGGCCATGTGGTTCATCATGGATATTGTCAATCGTCGCCAAGATACTGCCACAATTCACCAGGCAGTAGATGTGGTGCTGAATATCCTCAACTTTGCTTGGGATACAGAATATGGCGGGCTGTATTACTTCATGGATGCCGAGGGCCACCCCCCGCAACAGCTAGAGTGGGACCAAAAACTTTGGTGGGTGCATGTGGAATCCTTGGTGGCGTTGGCAATGGGTTATCGCTTAACCGGGCGCGAGGATTGTTGGCAATGGTACCAAAAGCTGCACGATTACACCTGGTCTCATTTTGCTGACCCGGAATATGGCGAGTGGTTTGGCTATCTCAATCGTCGTGGAGAAGTCCTATTGAATCTCAAAGGCGGCAAATGGAAAGGTTGCTTCCATGTTCCTAGAGCGCTCTACCTCTGCTGGCAACAGTTCCAAGCGCTCAGCTGAGTTGACTCGGAATGTGGATCACAAACTGGGTTCCTTCACCAGGATAAGAGAGGCACTCTAGTTTGCCTCTATGTCTTTCTGTAATGATTTGGTAGCTGATTGACATCCCCATCCCTGTTCCTTTACCCACAGGTTTAGTGGTAAAAAAGGGATTAAAGATGCGGGCTTGAACATCCTTATGGATGCCTGGGCCATTATCTGCGATCGCGATCTGTATCCACTTTTCATCCACCACCACAGTTGAAATTTCGATTTGGCTGGGGTTATTGATCTCAGGCAGTTCTTCTAAAGCATCGATCGCATTCACCAAAATATTCATGAATACTTGGTTGAGCTGTCCAGCGTAACACTCGACTAGCGGCAAATCTCCATAGTTTTTGATGACTTCAATCTCTGGGCGATGCGAGTGAGCCTTGAGGCGGTGCTGCAAAATGAGCAAGGTACTGTCAATTCCCTCATGGATGTTCACTCGTTTAATCTCCGCTTCGTCCATGCGCGAGAAGTTGCGGAGAGAGAGCACAATTTGACGAATGCGATCGGTGCCGACCTGCATCGAAGACAATATTTTGGGCAGGTCTGCCTGCAAAAACTCTAAATCAATTGCTTCAGCAGCAGTTTTGACTTCGGGGACAGGATGAGGATCGTGCTGTTGATAAAGCTGCAAGAATCCTAATAAATCTCGGATATATTTCTGGGCATAACCCAAGTTGCCATAAATGAAGTTAACTGGGTTATTAATTTCGTGGGCGATGCCAGCGACTAGTTGACCTAGACTAGACATTTTCTCACTCTGAAGCATCTGAGCTTGGGTCCGCTGCAACTCAGTCAGAGCATTTTTGAGTTCGGTCGTGCGATCTTCCACGCGGTCTTCAAGTTCTTCATTGCTACTGGCTAGCGCCGTAAAGGATTCGCGTAGCTGTCCACTCATGTAATTGAAAGAATTCGCTAATGCGTTGATCTCCTGAATGCCACTTTCTTCTACAGTTTGATCTAAGTTGCCAGATGCCATTGCTTGACTAGCTCGGTTGAGTCTGGAGATCGGACGCGTAATCCACTGGGAGGTAAAGATGCCCAGGAGTGAAGCAACTCCCAGGGCTGCTAAACACAACCAGACTGTGGTGCGAGTGTTGGCATCAATTTGAGCCATAAATTCGCGTTCTGGCAGGCTCACCACAACCAGCCAATCTAGCCCGTAGGGATCGCGCCAAGGCGTAACTCGCACATAGTAGCGCTCTCCTTGTAAGTCAAGTTGTAGTTCTTGAGCTGTGGTAATGCTGCCAAAATTATTCAGGCGCTGTTGAAGCTGGATGGAAACGCCTTGAACAATAGAATTCGGACTGTTGATCGCTTTTAATCGCTGTGGCTTCTGGTTAACCAGTCTGGAGAGTGGCTCTGTCCCGGAGCTAGCAACTAGTAGACCATTGCGTTCTAGAATAAAGACTTGTCCAGAATCACTGATGTCTAAATCGCGGAGAAAGCTGCTGATTTGGCCTAGACGCTGCTCAACGGCGATCGCTCCAATGATCTTTTTATTCTTGTCATAAACTGGACTGCTAATCGAGATCGCGAGAGGATTGGCGGCTTCGCTTTGCCAGGTATAGACTGAAGACCACAAGGGTTTCCCTGTCTGCATTACCTCAGTGTACCAACTCTCCTTTTGAAAGGGGTAGCCTGAATCTTTGTCGAGCAGTCTACCTCGATTTCCCTGTGCATCTGGCTCATAGATATGGAGATTTTGATTGCCAAATTCGCTGGGGTCGATCCGCTCGGTAATTAGCTCGACTGGATAAGTCAGCGGGCGGCCCACATCCACATATTTGCCATTGGTGGAGCCAAAAAGGATATAACCCACGTTGTAGAGCTTGGCTTGCTTCCAGAAAAAACGTCCTAACCCATCTAGATCGTTGGGGTTGATTAAGCCAGAGCTAATAGCGGTTGCGTTCAGTTCATTGAGCTTGCGAGTACTAGACAGATAGTTTTCTAGGTGTTGATCAATCTGTTTGCCAACTTGACTCTCCAAGTTCAGCACCAATTCGTTGACTGCTCGTTGTCCATTCTTAAACGATAGATAGCCAACGATCGCGACTGCTCCAAAAACTTGTAAAACAAACGGCACAACCAGAACAAGTTGCAGTTTTTGTGCTGGAAATTTCCAAGTCTTACAGGAGCCTCGCTTTTTCATATAGTAGGCAATTAGGATTGATGGTCGTGCCTTTCACCCTAAGGTTTAAGCGATCGTAATTGATTGTGCAGTGGGAGAGCGAGTAGTGGTTTAGGAAAGCGCAGGAATAGTAGCAAGGATAATAGCTTTAATTCCTGGAAAACGCACACCCATTCTCCACCACAATAGTATTCCCGTAAGGCCAGTGTATTTATCTAACACATCCTGCCTATAGTGAAAGAGCGATCGCAACTAACAAAACGTTGATA
The DNA here is from genome assembly GCF_014695385.1 of Trichocoleus sp. FACHB-46. Taxonomy (NCBI): domain Bacteria; kingdom Bacillati; phylum Cyanobacteriota; class Cyanophyceae; order Leptolyngbyales; family Trichocoleusaceae; genus Trichocoleus; species Trichocoleus sp. FACHB-46. The sequence goes on from NZ_JACJOD010000028.1 coordinate 34,616, forward strand.
GAAGGAGCTATGGGTAAGTCTATGATAGCGACATGCTCATTAATACTTGTAGAAAATGCGATCGCAGGATATTAGCTAAGGCGATCGCTCATCGTAGACCAGTTTGATACGATTAGTTGGGAGCAGCACAAGCACGGTATAAAGTTCCCATCCACAACCCATGACAAACGAGTCTAGGAAAACTAGTGGCAGACGTAAGCATAAGGCATCAGCTACTAATAATGTGCCACCCATCTATTTTCTTGCATTGGGTGTGGAGAATGTACTCTGTTTTAAGGATCTTCAAATTCTGTATCTCTCTGATGAGAACAGTCATCCAGCACAATGGACAGTTATCTTGGGTGATAATGGGGTTGGTAAGACTACCCTGCTACGCTGTTTGGCAGGTTTAGAAGTGAAGACGGATCAGCACACTGAAGAATTTGGATATTTTCCTCTTCTCCTCACTCCATATTCTTTTGAAGGCCCGGCGATGTGGCAGGAGGTAAAGATATTAGAACGTAATCGTGCACGAGTTTATCCTCGTTTTGTCAGCAATATTACCCTGACTTCCCTTAAGGAATCAAAAAAAGCAGATTTTCAAGAGCACGAAGCCGATGTAGGTATAGCTTCCGATTGTTCTTTTATGGGTCAAGAGTTTCAAGCGTTAATATGCTATGGCTACGGTGCAACACGTAGAATGGGGGAGACTTCTCTGGGTGAAAGTTTGACTATAGAGAATTCAGTAAGTTTATTTTCGGAAAGAGCTTCTCTTATTAATGCGGAAGAGTGGCTCTTACAAACTGATTATGCTGCCCGCTCTGCTTCAGGTGAGATTCGCGCTCGCTTAGAAAAGCAACTACATCAAATCATAGAAGTTTTAAAACGAATTCTGCCTGATATAGAAGACATTCGTATTGCACCAGCGGATGAAGAAATTCCCCGTCCAAGAGCAGAATTCTTGACACCTTATGGTTGGGTTCACCTCTCAAGTCTGGGGTTAGGCTATCGAACGGCGGTCGCCTGGATGGTTGATCTAGCAGTGCGGCTGTTTCGGCGCTATCCCGACAGTGAAGACCCGTTGGCTGAACCTGCAATCGTGCTAGTGGATGAAATTGACTTGCATCTGCATCCCAAGTGGCAGCGCAATATCATGAACTTCTTGACTGAACGATTCCCAAACACTCAATTCATTGTGACTGCTCACAGCCCGTTGGTGGTGCAAGCAGCAAAAGATGCAAATATCGTATTACTGAGACGGGAAGGCGATCGCGTAGTCATTGATAATAATCCTGAAATTGTTGAAAACTGGCGAGTTGATCAAGTACTGACTAGCGTTTTTGAGCTGCCAACTGCTAGACCCGCCGATTTAGAGCCTTTGTTGGCTCGCAGACAAGAATTACTCTCTAAAGCCCGTCTTTCCAAAGCAGACAAAGCAGAACTTCAAGAGTTGGAAGCTCAAATTGGTGCTCTCCCTACGGCAGAAACTCCTGAGGATATAAAAGCAATGGATATCATTCGTCGTGCGGCTAAATTGCTAGAGAATTCCTGAACGGAGAGATTTGCTTGATTCGGATTTATAAGCCAGCAGTGGTGCCAGAGAAACTTGCTCAAGATGGTAAAAAGAAACGGCGATCGCATTGCAGCACTTACTCTCGCAACCCAGATGCCTATCAATGTGGAGATAAAACCTTCTCTTTTGACCGCTCGATCTATAGCCATGAGAGTGTCAAAGAAGCATTGATTAAAGCTCAACATGGGAAATGTTGTTTTTGTGAACGTTTGATCGGAACTGATGGAGATGTTGAGCATTTTCGTCCTAAACAAGCCTACAAACAAGCTAATGGCGAATCCTTACAACGACCAGGCTATTACTGGCTAGCTTACGAATGGGACAACCTCTACCTTGCTTGCCCTGCTTGTAATCAGCGCCATAAGCAAAATCTGTTTCCTCTGAAGAATCCTGCAAAACGAGCCATTGATCACAAGCAGGATGTTGCCCAGGAACAACCACTATTTATTGATCCAGGCAAAGAGAATCCCGAAGAATTCATTGGCTTTCGAAGTGAAATTGCATTTGCCATTAAAGGCAATCAAAAGGGCAAGGTTACGATCGACGCTTTGAAACTAAATCAGCGATCGCTTCCTGAAGCGAGGCTTCAACGACTGCAACTCTTGAGACAACTGCACCAAGTCGTACAGCTAGCCGCTGAGCAACCAGAAAACGCTGAACTTCAGGAATTAGCCAGGGAAGCCAAAGATTCAATAGAAAAATTTTTGCAAGATAATGCTGAGTTTGCTGCTGCTGTACGTTGTGCGCTTCATACACAATTTCAGTTTGTGATTGGATAGCTATCCTGAATGCAATAGTACTGATGGCTTGAAACAGCAGCAGTAACGTTAATTAGAACCAGCAACGCCGTACACTGTGTCATGGCGAGTAGTCAGCGGAGTTTCCCATGTCAACCAGGGCAGATATGACCAGCGATCGCACCCCCAGTAGTACCCTAGATCCCCTTGTGGCTATTGCTGACCAATTTGCCCACCAAGGCAACATCACCAGCGTCCAAGCCTTTGGTAACGGCAATATCAACGACACCTTCCTCGTCGCCCTGGATGATCTTGACCAAACTCGCTTTGTCCTGCAACGCATCAACACTCAAATTTTTCGCCATCCCGAACTCGTGATGCAAAACATGCGAATCCTCACCGAGCATGTTTGCGATCGCCTACAACGCACCCCCCTCGACCGTCGTTGGGAAACTCCGCGTGTTCTCCTCACCCAAGACGGACAAGACCATTGCAGTGATGATCATGGTTCCTTCTGGCGAGCCATCAGCTTCATCGAAGGCTCTGAATCTTTCGATACTATGCAAGAGGTGGCTCAGGCCCAAGAAGTTGGATATGCCTTGGGGATGTTCCATAGCCTGATTAGCGATCTCCCTGCCACCAAACTAGCTGATACCCTAGAAGGCTTCCACATCACTCCCCGCTACTGGCAGCATTACGAGCAAGTTCTGGCTCAAACCAACGTTAGCGCTACTCCAGAAGTCTCCTACTGTTTAAAGTTTGTCAGCGATCGCCAAGCTTTAGTTCACGTCTTAGAAGATGCCAAAGCACAAGGCAAACTGCCCCTCCGCTTGATGCACGGAGATCCCAAAATCAATAATGTGATGTTTGACATCACGACCGGAAAAGCAGTCAGCGTGGTTGACCTAGATACCGTTAAGCCTGGTTTAGTGCATTACGACATTGGGGATTGCTTGCGATCGGGTTGCAATCCGGCGGGGGAAGAAACCCAACAGTGGGAAGCGGTGCAGTTTGACACCGATCTGTGCCAAGGCATCCTCAAAGGATATTTAGCGATCGCCAAAGACTTCTTGACTGAACCAGACTATACCTACCTGTACGGCTCCATCCGTCTAATTGCTTTTGAGTTAGGGCTGCGATTCTTGACAGATCATTTAGCAGGCAATGTCTACTTCAAGGTCAAGTACCCAGAACATAATCTAGCCAGAGCCTTGGTGCAGTTTAAGCTAACTGAAAGTATCGAATCTCAAGCCACGACTCTCCAAAATCTAATCTCTGATTTGCGATGAACAGCCAAGCTTTCTCTTTGCAACCCTTTCCTCATACCAATTTACCTGCAAACCTTCAGCTCACAGGTGATATTGCTCGACGAGCACAGACACTCCATATTCGTTATGTGCTCTCCGGCGATTTGTCTAAAATTGCGATTGCCCCTCCAGCAAAGATTCCAACTCGTCAACACGAGCTGTGGCAGGAAACCTGTTTCGAGTTCTTTGTAGGGTCGCAAGACAGCGATCGCTACTGGGAATTCAACCTGTCCCCATCTGGTGATTGGAACGTCTATCGCTTTAATGGCTACCGACAGGGGATGCAAGAGGAAACAGCTTTTACTGTGCTGCCCTTTGCAGTAGAGGCGCAACTGGAAGCACATACACTCTCACTTGAGCTAAATTTGGCGGCGATCGCACTAGACGAGCAACCTCTAGACGTGGCGATTACCGCAGTGGTCGAAAGCCAAGATAGTGAGGTGACCTACTGGGCTTTAGCTCACACGGGATCAGAAGCAGACTTTCACCGCCGGGATAGCTTTGTCCTAAACATTTGATTTTTCTACCTGCTTAGGTTTAACGGCCTCATCGGAAAGAGTAGCTTTGGCACTTAATAGATCCACACAAACCTTTATATTCAGCAACGCCTTGAATACTAAGCTTTTTGATTTTTGATTTTTGTCTAAAAAGCTCATTAGAACTTAATTTCAGCGATCGCGATTGGCCAACTTTTTGCCGATCAGCTCCCCAGTTACCCAATTAAAAAATAGGCATCGCGGGTTCTTGGTATGAGATCCTAGAAAAGGTCAACAACGGTCAACTGAAGTCTGAACAGCATGGAACGAGATCAAAAACCAACCGTCGTGGTCACTGGTGCCTCCTCCGGAGTTGGTTTGTACGCTGCGAAAGCGCTTGCCAAAAAAGGGTGGCATGTAGTGATGGCCTGCCGCGATTTAATTAAGGCAGAAAACGCTGCTCAAGAGGTACAAATTCCTAAAGACAGCTATACCCTCTTGCCGATCGATCTGAGTTCTTTAGATAGCGTTCGGCAGTTTGTCGATAAATTCAGAGCCAGCGGCAGGTCTTTAGATGCCCTGGTATGTAACGCCGCAGTTTATCTCCCCTTGTTAAAGGAACCCTTACGCAGTGCCGAAGGCTATGAGCTGAGCGTCGCAACCAATCACCTCGGCCATTTTCTGCTGTGCAACCTCATGCTGGAAGATTTGAAAAAGTCTTCCTATTCCGATCGCCGATTGGTGATTTTGGGAACTGTGACGGCCAATCCCAAAGAGTTGGGTGGCAAAATCCCCATTCCTGCTCCTCCGGACTTAGGAGATCTCCAGGGCTTTGAAGCGGGCTTTAAAGCGCCGATCACCATGATTAATGGCAAAAAGTTTAAGTCTGGCAAAGCTTACAAAGACAGCAAACTCTGTAACGTTTTGACCATGCGGGAACTGCATCGTCGCTATCACGAATCGACGGGGATCACGTTTAACTCCCTCTATCCGGGATGTGTGGCAGACACGCCTTTGTTCCGCAACCACTATCCGCTGTTCCGCAAAATCTTTCCCCTCTTCCAGAAAAACATCACTGGAGGATATGTCTCCCAGGAGCTAGCAGGTGAGCGAGTGGCCGCGATCGTCGCTGATCCTGAGTACAAAGAATCGGGGATGTATTGGAGCTGGGGCAATCGTCAGAAGCCAGGTCGTCAATCTTTTGTGCAAGAAGTTTCCGACGAAGCCAGTGACGACAACAAAGCCCAACGGCTGTGGGATTTGAGCACGAAACTGGTGGCACTGGCGTAACGGCACAGCAACGTGAGGCATTGCCTACCCAAACACCCTACCTGAACCTAAAACGTAGGGGCACCTATAAAAGATGCCCCTACGATCAAAAATTATTCCTAAATATCTAGAATATTTAGGCAGGAACGACCTGAACAATCAGCGACCGTTTATCAAGCGACTGTACTTTACCAACTTGACTTAGGTCTGCTGCAATGCGGTCTAGCAAGTCCCCAGCGCGATCGCGAAATTGATTTTCTCGACCCCGTAGACGAATCATAAACTTGACTGAATCGCCTTTACCTAACCACTCGATCGCATTATCGATTCGGAGCTTGTAATCAGACAAGCCAACATTCGGGCGCAGCCTAACTTCTTTGACAGTTGGCCGTGAACCCTGACTCTGGCGCTTCTTCTGCTGATATTGCAGCTTGCCGTAATTTAGAATTTTTGCGACTGGAGCGTCCTTACCCTGCGAGACCACTACGAGGTCAAGCTCCACACTCTCAGCTATTCTTAAGGCTTCATTGGTATCGATCAAGCCACGATTATTGTTTTCATGGTCAATTAGAAAGACCTGAGGGGACGTGATTTGACGGTTAATGAGCTGTTTCTGGGCTACGATAATAAGCTCCTTTAAATTTTAAAGTAGGTCAATACTTGCTTAAACAAGTATCTTAAAGTTAACACAACACTCCCTCAGGCTGCATGCGATCGCTGATTCTTTTAAGCTTGATGCGGTTTTATCTAGAAACTTCGCTGAGTGGCTTGGGGGACAACGCATACTTCATGGCGCCGTAGAAGAGAACTAAGACCAAAAGCCCTGTAGCAATTCCTAATGGCGCAATTTTTAGCATCCACAAACTGACCAAAACTAAACCGATCGCGTCAGCGCCTAAAACCGGGAGCCGTTGAGGAATACCCCAAGCTTGAATCGCTATTTTTTCAGCCGTGTGGAGTTGAATTCCTGCCCATAGGTTGAACCAAACTTGGCTCAATAAAATCACAAGCGAACCCCACCCGAGCCACAGGGTGGCAGCATAAAAGCCCAACAGTTCCAGGGCAATGGTACTGACTGTAGCTTGGTAGAAACGCTTGAGGCGAGCATCTTGAATTTGTTGTCGTGCCTGAGCTACCTGTTCTAGATCCACCACTGCCATGCGAGCTTGATCTACACAAAGCAACAAAATACCAAGCGCCAGCAGTTGAGTAGATAATTCATCTCCCCCTATCACCTGCCACAATAGTCCTAGACAAGCAGGAAAGAAAAGCAAAAACATTATCCAAGCGATCGATAGCATGCAGCAATTCCTTGAGGCTGACGACGACACAAACAGTTAGCACAAGCAGCCAGTCAGCCTGACCTAATCAGTAGTCTATTCAGACCAAACTCACATTTTAAGCCCCGAATGAACCGAGAAGAGCATGTGGCCCGCTTACAGTCTGAAGCTTTTGATTTGCTAGTTATTGGGGGTGGCGCAACCGGAACCGGAATTGCCCTAGATGCTGCCACGCGAAACTTGAAAGTGGCTCTTGTAGAGCGAGACGATTTTGCGGCTGGAACCAGTAGCCGTAGCACCAAGTTAATTCATGGCGGTGTGCGTTATCTAGAGCAGGCAGTGTTGCGGCGCGATCGCAGTCAGTTTGATTTAGTCCGCGATGCGTTGAAGGAACGGGCAGTCTTATTAAAGATTGCGCCTCACCTCAGTCAACCCTTACCGATTGTCATGCCCCTGTACAACCCGCTGCAAATCCCCTACTTTTTCACAGGGCTGAAGTTGTATGACGCTCTCGCCGGAAAAGCAAATCTGGCTCCGAGTCAGTTTCTCAGTGCTAAGGAGATCCGCGATCGCCTACCCATGCTGAGATCAGCGGGATTGTGGGGTGGGGTTCTCTATTATGATGGGCAATTCAACGACGCTCGGATGAATGTGGCTTTAGCACTGACCGCTGCTGAAGCAGGAGCAGTAGTTGCGAATCACGTGGAAGTAGTGGCACTGAATAAAGCCAACGGTAAACTGTGCGGGGCCACTGTGCGCGATCGGCTCAGCGGAGACCGTTGGGAGATCGTTGCCAAAGTTGTGATCAACGCTACTGGCCCGTTTAGTGATACGATTCGCCAGTTGGATGAGCCGAGTGCTACGCCCATGCTGCGGTTGAGTTCTGGCGCGCATCTCGTTCTCGCTCAGCAGTTCTCGCTACCTACAACGGGGATACTGATTCCCAAGACAGAGGATGGTCGAGTCCTATTCATTTTGCCTTGGTTAGGACATACATTAGTGGGCACTACTGACAACTCCACTACCCTGTCTGCTGATCCCCAAGCTTCTCAGGAAGACATAGAGTATATTCTGCGTCACTTGCAGAAGTACTTCTCTATTCCTGTTACACAGCAAGATGTTCGAGCAGCTTGGGCAGGACTACGCCCCCTAGTCTCTGATCCCAAAGCTGCCGATACCGCCAAACTGTCGCGAGACCATGTGATCAATGTCAGCGATTCAGGGTTGCTCACGATCACAGGTGGTAAGTGGACTACGTATCGCAAGATGGCCTCAGACACCGTTAATGCCGCTTTGACATTGGGCAACCTGAACTGCGATCGCCCCTCCCAAACCGAAAGCCTTAAGCTAGTGGGTGCAGAGAACTACTCCCCTCAAGGAGGCATACAGTTACAAACCACCTATGGCTTAGCCCCTGATGTCGCAACCCACCTCAATCAAGCTTATGGCGATCGCGCAATTCAGGTGGCAGAGTTAGCCCGAGAAGGATACGGTCAGCGTTTAGCAAAAAACTATCCTTACTTAGAAGCGGAGGTTGTTTACGGAGTCAAGCAAGAAGCAGCTCGGAGCGGCAGCGACATCCTGGCCCGTCGGACCCGCCTCAGTTTTTTGGATCACCAAGCCACTCAAAGCGCTTTACCTCGCGTGGTCGAGCTATTAGGAAACACATTAGGTTGGAGTCAAGCCCAACAACAAGCTGATTTACAACGATCAGCTACTGCTCTGAAAGTTTCTGCCACCGCAACTTCAAATTCACCTACAGCAGTCTTAAATGATTTCTAAAATTGGCTCTAGATGTAAACATCTTGTGTACTAAAAGCAAGGTGCCTACACTACGAATAGAGGCAATTTTATGAGTGATTGAAAGTTAGTATATCGTCCGTCAAAATTGATACAATTTGCTCGTTTGGTCGTACAACTGCTCAAAAGCTATCATTCTGCTTTTGCTAAAGTTGGCGATCGCCTAGCTCCAATTGAAACAGAACTTAATTAACTTCTAATTATTTCCAGAAGATTTACAACTCAACCTTCTACATGACTGTGTTATAGTCACAGCGTAAGGATTATTTTCGGCTTTGAAACCCCATTTCGTTTTACCGACAAGTGTTTCTCCGGATCTAACTTCTCTACACTCTTTGATTTTGGAGATAATTCATGTCGATTTACGTTGGTAATCTGTCCTACCAGGTTACCCAAGAAGACCTCAAGCACGCGTTTGCAGAATACGGAACCGTCAATCGGGTTCAGCTACCCACTGACCGAGAAACAGGTCGGGTGCGGGGATTTGCTTTTGTGGAAATGGGAACAGAAGCAGAAGAAGCAGCTGCAATTGAAGCGCTTGACGGTGCAGAGTGGATGGGACGTGACCTCAAAGTGAATAAAGCCAAACCCCGTGAAGACCGAGGTTCGTCCGGCGGTGGCGGCGGTGGCGGTGGTTGGAGTAATAATCGCCGTAGCGATCGCCGCTATTAAGCCTTTTGTTTCAGGTTTAAAATTTAGAGTCTCTGGCAGACAAAGGCAAGTGCTCTATTCTGCTAGAGACTTTTTTGCTTACTTTCCAGGCAGTACGGTTCATATGGGAGAAAACAGGATGACTCAAGTGGTTTTAGGTGAGAACGAAGGCATTGAATCTGCTTTGCGTCGGTTTAAGCGACAGGTTTCTAAAGCTGGCATCTTTCAGGATATGAAGAAGAAGCGGCACTTTGAGACCCCCTTGGAAAAAGAAAAGCGGAAAGCTTTAGCCAAACACAAACAGCGTAAACAACGTTCTCACCAAAGATAACCAGTTGACGATGTCGTAAATAGCCAAAAGCAACTAGTCAATAGAGGTAAATCAACTGTGACGCCAGAAACAATACGAATCATTTCTAACTTAAGGCAGGAATTCTACTCTCTATTTGTTGCTGAAATGGCTGTCCCTGTCAAAATCAGCGGCAGTTCTTACAACAGTAGTTCTTTAGTGGCCTCTTGGACGGATGCAAGCCAATACTTGAACTACGTCAACATTTACGCCTATTCGGCCCCAGATGCTTTTCAGTCTGAACGGCCTTTTATTCTGCGGCTAGCTATTAATAAAGGCGCAGGGGACATCGCAGTGGCTCGTAAAGGCCCTTTATGTAGGGGGTTGAACCGGAAGTGGTGCTTTGAGTTAACTATCTTGCCAGAAGAAATTTTAGAGTTTCTACCTTGGGTAGTCAGCTTAGTAGAAGCAAAAGCTAAAGGTTCGCTTTCCTCAGTTGAGGAACCCCCTTATCCTGTAACTTTCAGCGATACCAATAGCGCATTTACCACTGAAGCTTGGACTCAAAGAGCGAGACAAAGGATAGATCAAGAATTGTGTGTCAACCATTAAAGCTAGATTTAGACATTTTCTAGCAGGGAATCAGCCGCTCTATTCTGCTTCAACACTATCAGGCTTGAAGTAGAGCGATGACTGATACAGCACAGATTCCTGATGAGTCTGCAAGGTGCAATCAGCCATAGGGTAAGTAACACAAGTAACTACATACCCTGATTGCACCTCTTCAGGCCGTAAAAATTTTTGTTCGCTTTGATCCACTTCACCACTCACCAGCTTGGCGACACAAGCAGAGCATTCTCCTTGCTTGCACCCAGATGGTAAGTGAATTCCAGCCTCTTCCGCGATATCTAAAATGTACTGATCATCAGGCACGGCGATCGCACAATCGAGGTTAAGCTTCGGATTAATAAGTCGTACTTGATACACAGCCATAGTTTTTAATCTGGCTCCAAAAGTTTTTATATCTCGCTACTCCTTAAGTTAACCCTTAAAGAACCTAGGATTTCAGGGGTTTCCCCTACTCATTACATAAGGTTAAGCCCTACAATAGGGCAGCTATGGGCAGATGCTGAATGCGACTCAAGTCAAATCATTCATGCAGCTGCCCTATGTTTTGCTATCTCATTCAAAACTACGAAAACGTGACCTCCAACTTAACTACTCGTCCTCCTACGCGTGAGTTTCTACCCTTCACGCTTCAAGATGTCCGATCGGCTATCCCAGGCCACTGTTTTCAATCAAACCTTTGGCGATCGCTCTCTTACTTTTTCCTAGACCTTGGCATTGTCGCAGGCCTCTATTGGCTCGCCGCTCGCATTGATAGCGCCTGGTTTTTCCCGCTTTTCTGGTTGATGCAAGGCACCATGTTTTGGGCGCTGTTTGTAATTGGGCACGACTGCGGCCACGGTTCGTTCTCGCGCTACCGCTGGCTCAACAATTTGGTGGGTCACCTCAGTCACACCCCCATTTTGGTGCCCTATCACGGTTGGCGCATCAGCCACCGCACCCACCATGCCAACACTGGCAACATCGAGACCGATGAGAGCTGGTATCCCGTCACCGAGGGCTACTACGACAACATGCCTTGGTACGAGAGGTTGGCTCGATTTCACTTGATTTTGTTTGTCTACCCGTTGTATCTGTTTCGGCGATCGCCCGGAAAGCAGGGGTCGCACTTTCTGCCGGACAGCCCCTTGTTTCGGCCTCATGAGAGACGTGCAGTCCTCACCAGCACCGTGTGTTTGTCACTGATGCTCACCTTTTTGGTGGGTTTGGGTGTGCATTATGGCTTTGGGTTTCTGTTTAAGTACTACCTCATGCCCTACGTGGTCTTTGTGGTCTGGTTAGATTTAGTCACCTTTCTCCACCACACCGATGCTGATATTCCTTGGTATCGCGGCAAAGATTGGTACTTCCTCAAAGGCGCTCTCTCCACCATCGATCGCGACTACGGCATTTTCAATCCCATTCATCACAACATTGGCACTCACGTTGCCCATCATATCTTTATCACAATTCCCCACTACCATCTAAAGGAGGCTACAGAAGCGATTAAACCTGTTTTAGGAGAACATTATCGATCTTCCCAAGAACCCATTTGGAAATCGTTATGGCGCTCCTACCAAACCTGCTACTTTGTTCCAGATCAAGGCAGTAAGGTCTACTACCAAACCCCTTCTAAGAAGATCTAAAATCGAATCACCGAAAAATTTTTGTCACCAGTCAAGCGGTTGTTTTGCACAACGCTAGCTGGTGATTTTTATTGTTTGTCAAAATGTATTCCACGCAACTTATTTTTGATGATTTAAGCCAGTACCTTAACAACAAAACTCCATTGGTAGGAGATTTGGTTTTATGCAGTACACAACTTTGGGAAAAACAGGTCTAGTTGTCTCGCGGCTGGCTTTTGGAGCGATGACCTTTGGCACCGGGCAACTGGTTCCGGGGGTGACTAATAGCATTGACCAAACGCTTGCCGATCAGATGGTGGGTCGAGTCCTAGATGCAGGCATTAATTTATTTGATACTGCTGATGCCTACACCAATGGGGAATCAGAAATTATGTTAGGCAAAGCGCTGGGCGACCGCCGCGACCAAGTAGTGATTGCGACTAAAGTGGGGTTTCGCTTGGGCGATGCCATTACAGATACGGGGTTATCGTACCGCCACATTATCCGATCCACAGAAGGGAGCCTGAAGCGGCTAAACACAGATTACATTGATCTCTACCAAATTCATATCCCTGACCCGCTCACGCCCTTGGAAGAAACTCTGCAAGCGCTGGATAACTTAGTTCGCCGGGGATTAGTGCGTTATGTGGGTTTTTCCAATTTTCCTGCCTGGAAAGCGGCTCGGATGGTAGGAATTCAGGAGCGGTATGGCTATGCGCGGTTCATTGCCGCTCAGATGTATTACTCCTTAGCGGGGCGAGATTTGGAGCATGAGTTTGTCCCTTTTGCCGAAGATGCTGGGATGGGGATTCTAGTCTGGAGCCCACTAGCAGGCGGCTTTCTCAGCGGTAAATACACTCGCGATAATCCTGCGCCTGAAGATGCCCGTCGCACTAAATTCCAACTTCCACCTGTCGATGTAGAGTCAGGATATGAGGTAGTCGATCGCCTGAAGCAAATCGCCCAAAACCACAGTGCCTCTCCTGCCCAAGTCGCGATCGCCTGGATTTTGACCAAGCCCTTTATCTCTTCGGTGATTATTGGAGCCAATAAACTATCTCAACTAGAAGACAACTTGGCATCTGTTGATCTACAGCTTTCTCCTGAGGAAATTGCTCAACTCGATACCCTAACAGCTCCGCCATCTCTCTATCCGGGATGGATGCAGCCTCTCGGATGGGATGCTAAAGTCAAAGCGGCATTGGGAATCACTTGAGCCACTGAGCCCAGAAACCTGTGTTATGCAACGGCACTCAAAACGGTGTTATTGGTGAGTCGGCCATCTTCCATGTGTACAATGCGATCGGCAACATCCAAAATGCGATTGTCGTGGGTGACGAGGAGAATCGTGCAACCTTGTTCTTTAGCTAAGGTTTGCATCAAGGTGACGACATCTCTGCCTGATTTACTGTCTAGAGCAGCAGTGGGTTCATCCGCCAGAACAATTTTAGGATGGCTAACTAGGGCACGGGCGATCGCCACTCGTTGTTTTTGGCCCCCTGAAAGATCATTGGGGTAATAGTGGAGCCGCTCACCTAAGCCAACTTGCTCTAGCATTTGGGCAGCTCGTACTTCCATCTCTGCTAAGGATAAATGGGAATGTAATTCTAAGCCCATTTTGACGTTTTGTAGTACCGTCAAACTGCCGTGTAAATTGTGAGCCTGAAAGATATAGCCGTGTTGTCGTCGCGCGATCGTTAGGTCTTTGTCTTTGGCTCCACAGAGTTCTCGGCCCAATACTTGCAAACCACCAAATTGAGCCGATCGTAGACCACCGACTAAAGTTAGCAGCGTGGTTTTTCCCGATCCCGATGGCCCCGTCATGATCACGATCTCGCCTGCATTAATCTGCAAGTTGATGTCAAACAGAACTTGCTTGCGGAGTTGACCGTGACCGAAGTGATGACTCAAATTCTGGATGGAGATGACAGGTTGAAACATGACAAACCCCTAAAACATATCGGCAGGATCAGCGGATTGCAGCTTACGAGTGGCGATCGCACCGGAGATACTGCACATGGCCACTGTGAGGAACAACACGGTTAAGGCGCGTGACAGTTTCATCACGATCGGCAAAGCGGTGGCATTAGCCGCCAATTGGTAAAGCCCCAGCGGCAAAACCATCCCAGGGATAAAGCCCAAAAAGGCCAGAATCAAAGCTTCTTCAAACACCACGGCTAGGAGATATTGATTGCGATATCCCATCGCTTTGAAGGTGGCGTACTCCTTCATATGCGCGTTGACATCGGTGGAGAGCACTTGATAGACAATCACCACGCCCACCACAAAGGCCATGCCTGTGCCTAAACCAAAGATGAAGCCAATCGGGCTTTCCTTTTTCCAGTAGCTTTCCTCAAACTCGATGTATTCTGCGTGGGTCAGGACTCGGACATCGTCAGGGAGATGGGTTTTGAGAGCCGTTGCCACTTGGTCAGGACTGGCATTGGGTTCTACACGAATCAAGCCTAAATTGACACTTCCTGCATCTCGGCGCGGAAACAGACGCAGAAAGGTTTGGTCACTGGCAATCAAGATGCCATCGGCTCCAAAAGAAGCTCCCAGGGAGAAGAGACCTGCGATCGCGATCGTGCGTCGCTCTACTTCGGTGGTAATGGTTTGGAGCTGTTCAGTCTGACTCTTCTCAGTTTGGTTTTGTTCAATTTGAGCGATCGCCTGTTGGTAATCTCCTCTAGAGTTGCGATCGAACAGCACTTGATCGGGTAGCTGAATCTTGTCTAGCTGTTGGTTGACTTCTGGCAAATTGAGAATCGGTTCGTCAGGATTCAGCCCTAGCACTTGAATCGAGGCTTCCTTGCGGGTGTCGGGATGTTTCCAAGTAATAATGTTGGAGTAAAAAGCTTCCGCTGACTCCACCCCAACCACATCTCTGGCCTGGAAGAGGCGGCGGCGAGAAAAGGTAGACAAGTTTTGGGTGTTCCGAGCTTGGGGACTCACCAAGACAATATCTGCATTTAAGCTGCGGCTGAGCTTGGTATTGCTGTCGTACAGAGCGCTTTGGAAACCCAGTTGCATGAACATCAAGACATCCGCAAAGGCAATGCCCGACAGTGCTACCAGCAATCGACTTTTTTCGTGACTGAGTTGCAACCAGCCGAGAGGCGTGCGCCGCTGCAATTGTTTAATCAAGCCGATCATTGTTCAATTACCGCTGTCACTTGCAAATTGGTCAGCTTGGCTGCTTTTTGGCTCGATGCTGCATCCAAAGCCACATGCACTTCAATCACCCTGCCGTCGATGTTGGCGCTAGGGTCTGTATTGACAATGGTTTGGCGCTGAATTTGCGAGTCAATCCGCTCCACGGTTCCCAATAATTCCCCAGGGATAGAATCGCTGCTGATTTTGACTCGCTGCCCCGCTCGCACTTTGCTGATGTCGCTTTGATAAATTTCAGCGATCGCCTTCATCCGTTGGGTTTGACCAATGTCAGCAATGCCCTCATTCGAGACCACCTCACCGGGATAGGCATGAATCCCTAAAATCTCAAAAGCTTGTGGCCCTCCGGCAGTTCCTCGTGTAGGCACTCGCACATAAGCTTGATCTAAATTGGCTTTAGCCTGTTTCATCGCCGCGATCGCCCGATTCACTTCTACCTGCTTCGCCTGAATATCCACCGGACGCACCTCTGCAATCCGCTCTAAGTTGGCTCTAGCTTGGTTTACTTCGGCAGGGCTGGTCGATTGAATTCTAGTTAATACCGCTTGGGCTTCTTGCCAGCTTCTTTGCGCCGTTTCTAGGGTTAAGCGTTTGCTATCGAGAGCCGAAGCCGCGACCGCCCCTTCTTGGTAGAGAGATTGATAGCGATTAAATTCCGTTTGGGCGTTCTGCACTTCTGACTGTAAACGCGCGATCGTGGCGTTCTGCGCTTGAATATCTCCCTGCCGTTTTGCTTCCAATCGCACGATTTCCGCTTGCTGTGCTGAGATTTCTCCCTGTTTGGCTCCCGCTTGGGTAATGGCTAGCTGCGCTTGTGCCACTTCCACCTCGGCTTGGGCTTGCTCAAAAGCGGCTTGTAAGCGATCGCGACTGTCTAGGACTGCAATCACTTGGCCTGCCTGTACGCGATCGCCCACGTTTACCAGGAGTTGCTCAACACGATTGCCGTTATTGGAGGTAGGCGCGGACAGTTTGATCACTTCTCCCTGCGGTTCCAGTCGCCCCAAGGCGGTGATTGTTTTGATGCGCGGCGCAGCCATCGTGGCGATGTCAGCTTTTGACGTAGCTGGAGCTTGGAGCCGCCAAACCTGATAGGCAGACACGCCACCCAAGGCAAATAGAGCCGCAATCGCTAATGGAGTCCAGCGTTGAGTTTTAGGGGTGGGAAGGCCAGCAGGCGCATTTGGCAACATGATCAGGCTCCAGAAAAATTAGTTGCACCTGAACTAAACAGTTTAGTTCTATAAACCACGCTAAACTAAACAGTTTAGTATCGTCAAGAGGTATGCTTAAAACAAGCAGTCGCCTTAAATCGGTGATGATTGAGGGTGCTATGTCTGTTTCTAGCTTGAATATCTATGAGAAAAACTAAAAGCGTAGACCGCGACCTATCCCCTGAGAAAACCGCAGCCATTCTAGATGGAGCGATCCAAGAGTTTTTGGTCAAAGGTTATGCTGCGACCAGCATGGATCGCGTGGCAGCCGCCGCTGGCGTTTCTAAAGCGACGGTTTATAGCCACTTTCAAGATAAAGAGGCTTTATTCACAGCTTTAATTCAACGCTTAGCTTGCCAAAAAGAACTGTTTAACTCAGAAAAGCTGCAAGCTATTCAAGATGATCCAGCGTTGGTACTTAGGGCTTTTGCTCTGGAAATGCTCGATAAGATTCAAGCCGATCCGCACCTGTTAACCTTTGTCCGCTTAATCATTGGCGAGTCATCCCGCTTTCCGGCGCTAGCCAGGGCCTTTGTGCAAAACGTCGAAAAGCCCAGCATCGAACTTTTGACTCAATATCTCGCCTCTCGACCCGAACTCCGGTTGCCTGACCCAGAAGTGGCAGCGCGGGCTTTTATCGGCACGATTGTGCATTATGTGATTCTGAAGGACCTGCTGCATAGTGGGGATCTGGTGCCGATGGAGCGCGATCGCCTGCTCGACAATTTGCTGCATCTGATTATCCGTCCAGCAAGCTAGGCCAAGCTAGGCGAGGGCTGTACCATAGAGCTATCACTTGCCTTGCGTTTTCTACCGTCTCAAAGTTTTGTCTATGTCACCCCTAGACCTCGTCCAGCAACAAGCTCAGCAAGCTCTGACTGAAGCCAAATTAGCCGATTTGCGGGCTTGGATGGCAGCCTATCAACTGGATGGCTACCTAATTCCTTCGGCAGATGAGCATTTGAACGAGTATTTGCCAGAAGCCAAACAGCGTCGGACTTGGATCAGCGATTTTACAGGGTCGGCAGGAGACTTCTTGGTTGGGACCGAGCAGAGCTGGTTGTTTGTGGACTCTCGCTACTACGAACAAGCTGATTTACAGGTAGATCCCGCAGCCATTCACGTGTCTAAATTGGGCTTAGAAGGTCATAAAACTCTAGTCGAAACTCTGGAAGCTCTCGGACAAGCCGCGATCGCCGTCCAACAACCCTTTCGTTTAGGGGTTGACCCCTTCACGGTGACGGTGGATCAGTGCCGTGACCTACAAAAACGGCTGGCTCCAGCGGGCGTGGTGCTGGTGAGCCTTCCCGAAAATCTAGTCGATCGCGTGCGGGAATCAGCAGCTTGGGCAGATGGTCAAACTCCTGCCAGTTATGCCGCCTCTCGGTTGTTTGCGGTGCCAGAAGCCCTAACCGGAGAAACCGTCGCGCAAAAGCTAGAGCGGTTACGGCAAGCCATGCAGAAGGCCCAAGCCGATATCCTGCCGCTCACCAAGCTCGATCAAATTGCTTGGCTGTTGAACCTACGGGGTTGGGATGTTCCCTACAATCCGGTGTTTATTGCCTACACCATTGTCACGGCTGAGCAAGCGTTCCTGTTTACCAATCTAGAGCGCATTGACACCGAGATCCAGCAATCACTACAACCCCATATCGCCTTGCTGCCCTACGAGCAGTACGCTAACACGTTGCAGTCTTTGCTCAATCAGCCACAACCCCTGCGGGTTTGGATCGATGCCAAACATACCACAATGGGTACCTACGAGCTGGTTCAGGAAAGCTCTAAGACTGGCAAAGTCCAGATTGTGGAAGCCCCGAATCCTGTGGAGGGGATGAAAGCTCGTAAAAATGCAATCGAAATCGAGCAGATGCAACAAGCCAACCTCAAAGCCAGTCGGGCAAAGGTACGAGCCTGGAAGTGGTTTTCCGATCGCTGGGCCGCAGGCGATCGCGTGACTGAATTTGATGTGGCAGAGGCGATCGCTCGGTTCTATCAAGCTGAACCAGGATTCCAAGGACTGAGCTTCAACACCATCTCCGGTGCGGGAGCCAACAGCTCCATTGTTCATTACGGCACTCCCAACCCCAATGTAGACTTGCAAGCGGGTCAGTTGTTACTCCTCGATTCGGGAGCACAGTTTCTCTCTGGCACCACCGATGACACCCGCACTTTTGTGGTCGGAGAAGCCACGCGAGAACAGATTGCACGCTATACCGAAGTCCTGAAAGCCCATATCAACTGTGCCATGCAGCGCTTCCCCAAAGGGACGCCCGGATGCCAACTGGATGGCATTGCGCGATCGGCCATGTGGCAATCGGGACTCGATTATGGACATGGCACAGGCCACGGCGTAGGTGCTTTCTTGAATGTGCATGAAGGGCCGAATGGCATTAATAAGCGATCGCAAGAACCTTTGGAACCAGGCATGGTAACGAGTGTCGAACCTGGCTACTATGAACCCGGTTGGGGCGGTATCCGCATCGAAAATCTTTATGTGATCAAAGAGGTCGTGACAGAAAATAACGGTGCAGTCCCCAAAGGCACCTGGTATGAGTTTGAATCGCTGACCTACATTCCGTTTGACAAGCACCTGATCGACTGCGATCGCCTCAGCCCGCAGCAACGAGAGTGGCTAGAGCATTATCACGTCCAAGTTGTGGAGAAACTCGCCCCCACTCTTACTCCAGATGAAGCTGAGTGGCTCAAGGCAGCTTGCCAACTTTAAGCTATTTGCTTTAACTCCTAACTAGCTACAGGTTGCCGAGCTTCCAGTTGTTGTTCCAAAATCGCTACCACCGCCATTTCTTCGGGATTTAAAGCGTAAGCAGAATCTGAGGCGGGTTGCTGCATCGCTTTTTCCAAAGTGGACATGAGCGACCCGTCTAAATAAGCATCTAGAATGGCGGGATGCACATAATACTTGCGGCAAGTAGCAGGTCGATTACCAAGATGGGCTGCTACGTTTTTAATCGCCTGATTGATATTTTTCTTGGCCTGAGTTTGCGACTGAAACGGACCCATTGCATCTAACTCTAAAGCCGCCATAACTGTACCCGACCAAGTTCGAAAATCCTTAGCAGTGAAGTCTTGCTTGGTTATTTCTTGCAAATAAGTATTGACTGCACCAGAATCAATGCACTGGCTTTGACCTGCGTCATCGAGATATTGAAACAACTCGTAGCCCGGAATTTCTTGGCAACGTTTGATGATGCGAGCCAAACGGCGATCGCTAATTTGAATATCATGATCAACGCCACTCTTGCCTCGAAACTTAAATCGCAACGTAGTGCCGGAAATATCTACATGCTGGCAACGCATGGTTGTGAGGCCAAAGGAGCGATTAGTCCGGGCATAAGTTTCATTGCCCACCCGGATGCAAGTTGTTTCTAAAAGCCGCACCACTGTAGCTAGCACCTTTTCCCGAGATAACCCGCGCAACCCCAGGTCATGATCTACCCGCTCTCGAAGGGTAGGTAAGGCATCGCTAAAGGCAATCAATCGGGTAAATTTGGTTTGATCTCTTACCTGCCGCCACAACGAATGGTAGCGATACTGTTTGCGTCCTTTAGCATCTCGACCTGTGGCCTGAATATGACCGTTGGCAAACGGACAGATCCAGACATCTTTGTAAGCAGGCGGAACGGCTAATGACTCAATCCGTTGAATCTCCTGGCGATCGCGGATGATTTTACCGTCTATGTTCAGATAAACAAACCCTTTTCCTCTAGGTTGGCGTTGAATACCTGGGCTGTCATCATTGACATAGCGTAACCCAGCTACCTGAGCCGATTGGACAGGATCGGTAATGAGCGAAGCTAAAAATTTTCGCCGCTGCGATCGCTTGGAACGCTGACGTTGCAGTTGCATGAGTGGTTTAACTGATTTTGCTAGAAGGAAAAGAGTTTTACGTATTGGTCACTCTAGCGAATTGGTTAAGCTCCTCACTCTGTAAAAAAGTATAGGCATATAGTTCACCCAACGAGCGAATCGTCGCCAGAGAAATAAGCCCTCAGGGGAGTAGTAAAGGGGCAAAGCAAAATCAGAAAATATCAATTGTGTAATTAATAACCCGTGAAAAAACATGGTCCTCAAACTTAATGTCCCAACCATCTCTGGCCCTGATTCGGTAGAAGATATCAAGAGAACCATCAAAACTACTGAGCCCGATGCCAAAGTTGAAGTAGATGTAGAAGCCAAAACGGTCACGGTAGAATCTGGCGCATCGGAAGAAACGATCAAGCAGTTAATTTCTGCAACTGGTCATCAAATTGCCTAATTAGACCTGCGATGGCTCACTGCTAATCGAATCTTGTATTAGTAGGGTATGGCATGATGATCAAGGCTGTTCCATCTTGTAAACGCTGACACCTGATTAAAGCGATGAGCCATCACAAAAATTCTTTATCTCAAACTTCGATTGAAGAGTTGCAGCTTTCAATGCAAGCTTACGGTTTTTTGAAGCGCACCCAAATCCATTCGATCGCCGATCTGATTAACTACACCGAAGAAGACTTGAGAATTTTAGATGCTACTGCTGCTGAAGAGGTCATTGCAGCCCTTCAAAGCTGCTTGGGCATTACCCTGCAAAATGTGGATGCTCAAATAATTTAAGCCATTTCTAATTAGGCCATCGCCTAGCATTTAGTTAAGAGCGTTGATTGCTCATGTGCTTGCTAGCTAAAGGCTAAACTTTTGCTGAGTTGTATGGTGCTATACCGCCTTACGTGAAGCGATCGCTAAGGATGAAGCTCCAACACCATCTAAAACCTAGACTCCTGGAGAACTTCAAGCAGGTTACTAAACCGAAATTCTCTAAAAGCTGAGTCTGCTTAAATTAAAAAGTGTCCACTTACTTGGATAGAAAGTAGTAGAAAAATAGTCTCAACTTGAGGTAGAGGGTACCTCAAGTTGAGAGGTGTTAGCTTAAGAATTAAGCGCACAACTTAATTTCTAGATGAATAATTTTCGCAGGTTTGCTGCCATTAAAAATAACAATTAGTATCTTATCTTACGGTTTTAATTGTTGTTCAAATTGTATCATTCAACCTCTGACTTTATTTCATCTAGCTGATAAAGCTTTACAAGCAAGTTTGCGTGCTCTGCGACATCAAAACTCTCTCTTGCTTGAAGTTATTGCTATGTCTGAATCTCTCTCTCTTAAAGACCCAATCAGTATCCTGACAAACAGTAAAACGACAGAATTCTCATTGGTTTTAGCCAACGTCAGGCATGGTATTTGGCTTTTTGGTATCCCTGCTTGGTTATTTGCAATTATTGATAGAAGCTTTTCTGCCTTAGCGGATAGCTGCTTTTCAGCGGTTGAAATTCTCCATTTGAGCATGGCCTCTTTGTTTTTTGTCAGCTGGTTATGTCTCAAGCCAGAAGAGTCCTCACAGAGGGATACTGTCGGGGCTGTCTGGGAACCTGCACCCGGTTCTGAGTTATCTGAGCATGAACTTTTTCTTCAAATGGCTCAAGCGAGAATGACAGAGCTAGAAGATCGGCATATGATTCGGCAGGAATATGACCTACCGTTTCCTCAACTGTGTCAGATTTACCACTTGCTAAACCTGAAGCATTTAGAAAATGTGCACAGTTTTAGCTTAAATAACTTGAGAATCGTTAAGGTTAGTCAAGTAAACGCTACTTCTATCGGTGGCCACATCAAGTTTCAAACCATTTTAGAATCTCCATTTAACGTTTTAAGAGTTTGGCGGCAGCCAATTGTGGAAGTTGATTTGATCTTGCACAGTCCTTACACTGTTGAGTTGAGCATTCCGGTTTATAACGAAAAACGAATTACGGTTTTGTTCAATGCCATTCCGCTGAGCGAGACAGAACATAAATTTCTCATCGACATCTACAGCGATCTGCCTTGGCCGAAACCACTCTTGCAAGCTGTGTTGCATGTTTCTGCTTGTTTGACTTTGTTTGAAGACTTACCTTATTTGCACAAACTGGCTCAGAGAAACCTCGATCGCTTGGTTAACTCTAGCCGCCTTCCCAGTCATGAGACGATGTGGCTATTTGGACGGTTTGTGTCCCTCTATGGCTCAAGCGCTCAACCTCTACCCGCTGCTAGAGCGATCGCCTAAACGCCTAAACGTAGAGCAATTATCCCCAGATTAAACAAAACTACAAATCACAAAACCAATGGCAAGATTAAACGCACAAGTCTTGCCATTGTATTTTTTTGCACAACATATTTCGTAGCATCACCAGACCAAGTTGAAGCGTAGGATTTTGGTTGATTCAAAATTTGGTTTAGAGAGATCTGGCTTTTAGTTGAGCGATCGCCCTCAGTCTGTATCAAGCTCTACCAAACTGATTAGGCAGATCAGCTAAATCTCTACATGTAACTTAGGCTACATGATTATGCGCCTGGAACAGTTGCAAGCTTTTTTGGCCGTTGCTGAGACCACCAGTTTTCAGCAGGCGGCCCGTCGATGTGGAGTCACCCAATCTACCATCAGCCGCCAAATTCAGGCGCTGGAGGGAGATTTGGGCTTGTTACTGTTTCACCGCACAGCCCAAGCTCGTCTGACTTTGGGGGGGGAGCGGCTGTTGCCACGGGCTCGCAAAATTTGCCAGGAGTGGGAATTAGCTGCGACCGAATTAGCTGATTTGATGGCAGGAAAGCAGCCAGAGTTGTGTATCGCCGCGATCCATTCGGTCTGTGCCCATTATCTACCACCTGTCCTTCAGCATTTTTGTCAGGATTACCCAGACATTCAATTGCGTGTGACTGCCTTGGGTAGCGATCGCGCCCTTAAAGTTTTGAAAGACGGCTTAGTTGACTTAGCCATTGTGATGAACAATCGTTTGCTGACGACGGGGCCAGAAGTAGTCGTTGACCCGCTCTATAACGAATCCATCGAAATTTTGATGGGAGCAAACCACCCCTTGACCCAATACGACCGAGTGCCTTGGGCAGAATTGGTGCGGTATCCTCAAGTGGTGTTTAAGGATGGCTATGGTATGCAGCGCCTCGTCCAAGAGCAGTTTCAACGTCAAGGGGCAACCTTAAACGCCGCCTTAGAATTAAACACACTAGATGCATTTCGAGGCATTGTTCGTCAGGGTAAGCTAATTGCCTTACTGCCCAAAGCAGCAATTTTTGATGCTCATATTGACCCCACCTTGGCGATACGACCCACCGATGAACCTTTGTTGTTGCGTCAAGTGGTGTTAGTCACGACCCGCGATCGCCTACAAATTCCTCCGATTCAGCGATTTCGCGAGTTAGTTTATCAATTGATTCGAGATCAAATTTCTGGACTTTCTGAGAGCACTTTGGCCCTAGATGCCACAGGCTCACTGCAAGCTGTATGATCCTTTAGCGGTGTTTCTGCCCAATTTCGAGCCAAACACCTAAAAAACCATCTAAAGACCGTTTATTTGAGCTGCGACCATGAGCGATGCATTTAGAGAACTACTGCGGAAAGTTGGCAGTGGCCCCCATACGGGGAAGAATTTGAATCGCTCAGAAGCAGCCGCAGCCACCCGCATGATGTTGCTGCAAGAGGCGACTCCAGCTCAGATTGGAGCCTTCATGATCGCTCACCGCATCAAGCGACCGACCGGAGAAGAGTTGGCAGGCATGCTTGATGCCTATGCGGAACTAGGCCCCCAGTTGCAGCCTATAGGCTCAGAGCAGGCTGTACTTGTACTTAGCTCCCCTTACGACGGGCGATCGCGCACCGCTCCCATTAGCCCCCTCACCGCGTTGATCGTGGCGGCAGCAGGCTACCCTGTGATTATGCATGGGGGCGATCGCATGCCCACCAAGCAAGGATTGCCACTGGTTGAGGTTTGGCAAGGGTTAGGAATTGATTGGACTCGGTTGACCCTAGAGCAAGTGCAGCAAGTGTTAGCTACTACTCAACTCGGTTTTGTTTACCTGCCCCAACATTTTCCTCAGGCGCATGGGCTGGTGCCTTACCGCGACCAGATTGGCAAACGCCCGCCCTTCGCTACGCTAGAGCTACTTTGGGGGCCTTATGCTGGAAGCGCTAATATTGTGTCTGGTTTTGTCCATCCGCCCACTGAAGTCATGCTCCAAGATGCCTTTCAGTTGCGAGGGTTTCCTGCTTATTTCACGACAGTCAAAGGATTAGAAGGCAGTTGTGACTTACCGCGCGATCGCACAGCGATCATCGGTTTGGGACAGGGTGGAGCTGATTTCTTCTTAGAGCGCTTGCTGCTGGCTCCCCGCGATTACGATTTTGCTGGCATAGATGTGCCTCTGGAAGAAACGACTCAGCTCATAGCTGAGATGCAGGCAGTTTTGCAAGGCGATGGCTCTGAACTAGGGCGATCGGCAATTTGGAATGGGGGATTTTATCTCTGGCGCTGTGGCGCTTGTGCAGACTTAGCCACAGGCTTAACCCAAGCCGAAGCACTACTCACCCAAGGACAAGCAGCAGCCCAACTACAAAAAGTGCAACAGGCAATAGCAGGGCTAGCGTCAGATCTCCAGGATCATGCCTTCACGGGCTAATAATCCGCTGGGAAATACTGCTTTTAGTTGCTTACCCACTTGGTCTAAAAAGTTATCGTCATGAGTGGGGTCATGGTGAAACATCGCAACACGCTTTACACCCGCTGCTTGGGCCACCGCGACTCCAGCCTGCCAAGTAGAATGCCCCCACCCTACCTTAGGAGTTTTAACGTCGTGATACTCTTGGTCGGTGTAGCAAGCATCGTAAATTAATAAATCAGCATCTCGAGCCAAGTGGAGCAGACTTTCATCTAGGTGATCGGGGAAATGCTCCGTATCAGTGGCATAAACCACTGTTCGACCTTGCCAAGTCACTCGATAACCCATTGCGGTATTCGGGTGATTCAACGAACCTGTTTCGATCGTGATGTCATCTAGCGTAAACGCATCGCCAGGGGTTAAGTCATAAAACTTGAGGTCTGACTGCATTACCTGAATTGGCACCGGGAAGTTAGGGTGCAGCATTTGATCGCTCAGACGCTGCTTCATCGTCGCCCCATTCGGCGCGATCGCCCCGTAGATGTGAAAGCAATTACCGGGAACGAAAGCGGGGGTAAAGAAAGGAAACCCTTGAATATGATCCCAGTGAGAGTGAGTAAACAGCATGTAAGCTTCTACTGGCATCTCCTTGAGCAGTTCCCGACCTAAAACCCTTAGGCCAGTGCCACCATCAAAGATTAGCCGCTTACCGCCCACCCGCATTTCAACACAGGACGTGTTGCCGCCATAGCGAACCGTTTCAGCTCCAGGAGCTGGGATGCTGCCACGGACACCCCAGAATTGCACTAGAAACTCCTGAGAGCCAACGCTTGGGGTCTGGGTGTCTGACTCGTAGGCAGACGGTGAGTTCTGAGGGACTGAATTAGACTCTGACATCTTCGATCAAACCAGGCCTTGGTAGCATGTGATTGTATCGGAGCACTTCCGCTAGCCGATTGTGCTCGTCCACCAAAATCACCGTAGGACAGTGAGTTTGGACTTCGACAGCATCAAACTGTGCGTAAGTCATAATAATGACGCGATCGCCTTTCATGCCCAGACGCGCAGCGGCACCATTTAGTTCAACTGCTCCAGAATTAGCTGGGGCTGGAATTGCATAGGTAATGAGTCGCTCGCCGTTAGCCACGTTGACCACTTGCACTTGCTCATAAGGAAAAATTCCCGCTGCATCCAATAAAACCTCATCAATACTGATGCTACCCACATAATTGAGGTTGGCAGCAGTGAGTGTGCAACTGTGAATTTTGGCTAAGAGGAGCGTCCGATGCATAGTAGAGGAAAGTCTTCTAAAGGAAAAAGTTTAAAGCCTCAGGTCACCCAAACACCTTAATTAATTATGAACACTCTCGTTTCGTCTATACTGGCACAAGTTATTAAGGTCGGGAAGACTTTGGGATCAACTAGGTAAATACTAGTAGGCAAATATTAAGAGTTGGCACTTCGCTGGCTTTACTGGCTGAGCCAATATCCTTAGTAATTGTGTTCATAGTTAAAACCTCATTTACCTGCGGCACCCCCCTCCTAGAGGAGAGGGGCGAGGAAGAGATTAGCTCAAGTTAATATCTCAGCCTTAGCTCCATGACTTTTAATAAGTACTAGAGCCTCAGTGAGTGCTAGAGCCAGAATTTTAGCCTTTTTCACTTCCAGCTTTGATGCACTCCTCAACTAGAGGCATCACTTGGTCTACGTCTTTCCAGCCCAAGATTTCGGTAACTTTTTTCTCCAGATTCTTGTAGGTTCTGAAGAACTCCGCAATCTCGTCTAGGCGGTGTTGAGCAATGTCTTTGAGAGATTTCACATGAGCGTAACGTGGGTCTTTGTCAGGAACGCAAAGAATTTTTTCGTCGCGATCGCCCCCATCAATCATTTCTAGCATCCCGATCGGACGAGCAGTAATGACGCACCCTGGAAAAGTAGGCTGATCCATGATCACCATGCCATCGAGAGGGTCGCCATCATCTGCCAAGGTATTGGGCACAAAGCCGTAGTCGTATGGATACTGGACAGAGGCGTAGAGGACGCGATCGAGCGCCATGGCTTGCAGGTCTTTATCGAACTCGTACTTGTTTTTGCTGCCCGCAGGAATTTCGATTAGGACGTTGATCAAACCTGCTTTAGGTTGTGCAGGAATGCGCGATAAGTCCACAGTGTTTCTCCAAGTTAACAAGATGACGGTCTATTGAAATCAGATGTCAGCAGACATCTTGGCATTGACTGAATTAGCCAAACCAAACAAATGCAGGCAGAGCGAAAAGTTTTGCTAGAAAACTTTTCACTTTACTGCAACTCAACTAAGTACCCTAGGCTTGGCTCAGCCATCACAGCGTGGTGTCTAGCCAGTTCGTACTAGTTACTAGCATTTTAGGGGAATACGGTTAACGCCGAACTGACAATCCGGCACTCACAACCATAATGGCTACAGCCAGGACAGAGAACCGTTGCTGAATCAGAGATTTAGGGCATGACTCTCGGCTCGATCTGGTTCAAGCTCACCATGATGTCTGCAACTTAAAACTGTCCCAATTTGGGCTTCTATTACTTACATTAGTTCTCCTAATCCCTTGGCCCCGGTAATGAGTAGGTCTGCTGCGGCTGCAAGGGTTCTGTTCTATTAGGCGAATAATGAGCAATCACGTAAATTGGTAAAGTCAAGGTTAACAAGGCAATTGCAGTGCCAACAACATCTGCCAATCTATGACTAGATCGGCCAGGAGGGTTGGCGGATTGGCCACCTGATTCCATAAAGGGCTTAGTTTTTAACTAACTCTGATAGGTTAACTTGCGTGAGGGCTTGATCGTCAGCCCCTCTAGATATAATTTTAGCTATTCCCACAGAGTGGACTGTCTTGCAGCCTACAGTCTCAAGAATTTACGTTAGAGCTTTGAGATTTCAACAACTGATGGATACTCTTGAGTTCTGCTAAGATTGCCCGCAAGACTTCAAGACTAGCGTTTTGGGCTGACTCTTGCACCTCAATGGTGACCTGCCGAATTCCTAAAACATCTTTGGCAAACCGAGCCACTTCGTTGGGGTGAAACAAGAGGGGATCGTTAGGATTTAAGCGCAATTCTGGATTGAGACGCTTGGGATCGTAAGGAGAGTTCAATTCCTGTGGATCAGTATTGGCATATCGATACACAGAGGCTCGTGATCGATTCAACGCTTTCTGTACTGCTTCCACATCCATCAACTCAGGCTGAGCCATTCCAACTTCGAGTTCCATGCGTCAATTTCTAATGGATGAACTA
This sequence comes from Trichocoleus sp. FACHB-46, assembly GCF_014695385.1. NCBI lineage: Bacteria > Bacillati > Cyanobacteriota > Cyanophyceae > Leptolyngbyales > Trichocoleusaceae > Trichocoleus > Trichocoleus sp. FACHB-46. The sequence goes on from NZ_JACJOD010000028.1 coordinate 62,345, forward strand.
CTGAATTAACTTAAGGTTTGTATTAACTTAAGATTGACAATCTCAATCTTACGCTCTTAAGCCCGTCTGGACGCGCCATAAGCTAGCGTAAATGCCTGAGCGGTCTAACAGTTGGTCGTGTCGCCCTTTTTCAACTAAGCGACCCTGCTCCATGACGTAAATGCAGTCAGCATTCCGCACCGTGGAGAGACGATGGGCGATCGCGATGGTAGTGCGGTTTTGAGTAATTGTTTCTAGGGATTTCTGGATCGCGGCTTCGGTTTCGTTGTCCACCGCAGAGGTGGCTTCGTCCAGAATCAAAATCGGTGGGTCTTTGAGCACAGCACGAGCGATCGCGAGACGTTGCCGCTGCCCCCCAGATAGTTTTTGGCCGCGTTCTCCCACAATCGTGTCGTAACCCTGAGGTAATTGCATGATGAAGTCGTGAGCTTCGGCAACTCTGGTTGCTGCAATAATTTCGTCCCAATTGGCTTCGGGGCTGCCATAGGCAATGTTTTCTCTAACCGTGCCGTGAAAGAGAAATACGTCTTGGCTCACTAAGCCGATCGCGCCTCGTAAGTCCTGGAGTTGCAAATCCTGTAAAGGAATGCCATCTAACGTGATCGTCCCCGATTGAATTTCGTACAGACGCAGCAGCAATTTAACCAGGGTACTTTTACCAGACCCTGTAGAACCGACAATGGCAATCGTTTTTCCGGCGGGGATGTGGAGCGATAGATCCTCAATTACAGGTTGGCGATCGCGATAAGCAAACGTGACGTGTTGCAAATCCACTTCACCGCGCACCGACTTCACGGGCAGAGATAAATGGCCTGAATGAATTTCAATTGGGGTATCGAGCAGATTCATCACGCGGTTGGTCGAAGCCATTGCCCGCTGATACTGGTCTAGAGTTTCACCCAAGCGAGTCAGGGGCCAGAGTAAGCGTTGCGTCAAAAACACCATAACGCTGTAACTCCCCACCGAGAGTCTGCCAGCCACCGCCTCCATCCCACCCAACAAAAGAATGGCAATAAAGCCAAACAAGATGATGATGCGAATTAGCGGCACAAAGGCGGCACTGAGCCGAATGGCCCGGTAGTTGCTGCGACGATAGCCTTCACTTTCCGTTGCAATGCGCGATCGCTCATACTGCTCGGTCGTAAAGCTTTTAATTGTCGTAATACCGCTGAGGTTGTTAGAAAGCTGACCGTTGAGCAAGCCAACTTTCTCACGCACCTCGGCATAGCGGGGGGCCAAACGTTTTTGAAAGGCAATCGATCCCCACAGAATAAACGGCATGGGCAACATGGCGAGCCAAGCCACACTAGGAGCCAGGATAAAAAAGGCTCCTCCAATAATCACAACTGTGGTGGCAACTTGGAGCACTTCGTTAGCGCCAAAATCTAAGAACCGTTCTAGTTGGTTAATATCATCGCTGAGAATCGACATTAAGCCGCCAGTGCTACGTTCCTCAAAAAAAGCTAGCTCTAGGTTCTGGAGGTGACCGTAAGCATCTAAGCGCAGGTCGTGTTGAATGTTTTGCGCCAAGTTGCGCCACAGCCGAGCATAGGCATACTCAAACGCTGATTCCAAACCCCAAATCACAGCGCTGAGAACCGATAAAATTACTAACTGCCCAAAGACATCTCGGACGCCAAATTGAGCCAGCCAAGAATTTTGTTTTTGTACCACCACATCAACCGCCGCCCCGATCAGAGCAGGCGGAGCTAAATCAAAAATTTTGTTCAGGATGGAGCAGGCGATCGCCCAGCGAATCTGTGAGTGATACTGATGCCCATACCGAATCAGGCGCTGTAGCGGGTGCTGTGAGTGGGATTGTCTGGGTTGCTGAGGCATGCGGTGTTGCGATCGCAAAGAAAAAAACAGCGACAAGCCGTAGAGGTCGCTGCAAGTTTCTCAAACCCTGGAACCCAACAGCAAGATAGCTCAGATGGCAGTCGCTGATAAAAACTAAGATAACGAATTGGCAAAGCTAGTAAAAGCTTAACCCCGTGGCGCGATGGGGCGATTAACGGCATCGCGGTATTGTTGCACTTCGTTGGTGTACCCGATGGGTAGCACTGCTTCCACGTTTTCATGAGGGCGAGGAATAATCACCCAAGTCTCTAAGGCACCGCCATAAACAGTTTCTACGGCTTCAATACCAGCTGCCATAGCAGTCTTAACTTCTGATACATCCCCACGAATGTTAACGGTAAAACGAGCACTACCCGCTCGGATGTAGCCCACTAACGTCACGCGGCCTGCTTTGACCATCGCATCGGCGGCAGCCAACACCGCCGGAAAACCTTTCGTCTCAATTGAGCCAACAGCTTGTGCTGAACTACCCGCCTGTGGAGGCATTGCCAATCTCCTGAATTAAAAAGTTAAGTAAGAGAGCTAAAAACCGCTATGGAAATGATTGAGCCAGATCCCTGTCCTGATTAAAACATGCGGAACGGTTCATCTTGCTCGGTGTAATGGATGGGGAGCACCTGTTCTACATTCTCCGGAGGATTGGGAATAATGTAGTGGCTAACAACCTCAGCCCCGAATACCTGTTCTACGGATACAATGCCAGCCTCTACAGACCGCTTTACTTCTGAAACTGGCCCCCGGACAGCCACCAGAAACTCGCCTCTTTCGGCCAGACCGTAATACACCAGAGTGACTGATGCCGCCTTGACCATGGCATCTGCTGCTGCCAGCACCCCTGGAAACCCTAGTGTTTGAATAACGCCAACTGCCGCTGGCATGGCTAAGCTCCTGAGTCACAGAATACGTGCAATCAATTGTACGAGGCTTCGTCACCAATTGGCATAAATGGACAGCTCCTTTTCCCAAACTTTGGCTTTAGAGGCAGTACTTCACCGAGCGATTACTAAGGATGAACTTACTAAGAAGTTTTCCGAAGCTGTTGATATAAGCCTCTAAGTCATAGCTAATCTCGGTCAGGCGATCGTCAACCGAACTTTCACTGACAAAAACTAAAATGCTCGCAAAGACAGGTTGATATTCCAGGTATTTCTCAGGTACACCCTAACCAACCATCTGTTAGATGAATAGATCACTATTAAAGTTTTGATTACTTAATTCCATTAAGAAAATTAATTAGATTCATCAAGATTGGTTACCTACCGTAACGTGCTTTTTTAAAGAACTCGAGAAATCTCGCAACTTTATCTACTAGCCAAACCATATATCTTGTTTCAGAGCTCAAATCATACAAATGCCTCAGCTTATGACTCAGCGAAAGTCTAGAAAAGACTCCATTGCGAGTTCCCCCATAGCAGAGGGTATTCTGGCTAAGCTGCCCTTAGAAGCACAAAAATGGGCGGAGAGCTTACCCTGGGAACAACGCCGTTATGTCTTATCTTTATGCCACTTGATCTGTGCTACGCCTCCAGAAAAGCAAGCTGAGTTTTTGGATGACTACACCGCTGATGGTTTAGTTTCTAGGGTTTTGCAGGATCGAGACAACAAAGAAAGAGTAAAAGGGTATCTAAACGGGTTTCATATCCATACAGAATTGAGCGAATTAGTTTTAAGAAATTATATTAGGCAGTTCTATATTCATTCTGCTCAAGATGCTCATCGCCAACCAGATCTCTATTTAGAATCTGCTCTTAAGTTGGTCACCAATATAGAAGAAAGAAATAACGTCTTCAACTATATCTTGGGCTTTGAACTTCTTAAAATGATGTTTCGTATGAGTTGGTGGGAGCACGAGAAGCTATATCGACTGCAACGCAACCAAGAAGCATTCATCAAAACCTATATCAAGCCGATTCAAAGAGCGCACGAAATTAACGGCATTATTGTCCCTAGAGATATAGATGTTTTCTTTGCCAAGCGCGATCACTTTATTCAAAAGCCCAAGGTTTCTGACAGGAAGCTCATTGAGTTGGTAATGGCTACTTTCACAACCGACGTGGTAACTAACTTTGGCTTCTCGATTATTCGTCACCTAAAATCTTTCTGTTTCGATTACGAATACGTGTTTGAACCTGAGCCTGAAGCGATTTTTCAATAGCTCAGCGATCGCCTTTCATCCACGCCTTTCAGCGGCGATCGCACCTTGTTGGCTTAAGCAACTAGCTCTGCCAGCTCCATCCAGCGCTCAGTCGCCTGATCGATCGCCTGGGTCAGTTCTGCTAAGCGTTCTGAGAGTTGTTGCACCTCACTAAAACCAGAAGGTGGGTTATTATAGAGCGTTTTTTCGATCGCTTCTTTCTCCGCTTCCATCTCAGGAATTTTAGTTTCTAGCAGCTCAAATTCACGCTTTTCTTTATAAGAAATTTTTCGTGATTTATCGCCATTTGCCGATTTAGCAATTGGCTCTGAGGTAGTTGAAGCTGCTTGCTGGTCTGGCTTTGCAGCCGCAACTTGCTTGGCTTCCTCTTCTTCTTCCTTTTTCTTAAAGTCTAAGTAAACTGAGTAGTTACCGGGGTATTGACGTAAATTTCCGCCCGGTTCTAAAGCAAAAATTGTGTCTATGGCGCGATCGAGAAAATAGCGATCATGAGAAACAGCAATCACACAACCATTAAAGTCCTCTAAATATTCTTCCAAAACTGCCAATGTTTGTACATCCAAATCATTGGTCGGTTCATCTAAGATCAATACATTGGGCGCACTCATCAATATCCGCAGGAGAAACAACCGACGTTTTTCTCCCCCAGAAAGTTTGTGGATCGGAGCATACTGTTGATTGCCAGGAAACAGAAAGCGCTCCAGCATCTGGGAGGCGCTAATTTGGCTGCCGTCAGCGACTTTAACGAACTCTCCCACTTCCTTGATGTAGTCGATTACCCGCTGATCTTCGTTGAGAGCGGTCAACAACTCTTCTGAGTGTTGGTCAAAATAGCCAATGTGAATGGTAGAACCGATTTCGACGGTACCTAGGTCTGGCTGCACTCGCCCAGTGATGATGTTCATCAGCGTAGACTTTCCTGCCCCATTGCCGCCAATGATGCCCACGCGGTCTTCGGGGTTGAAGTTGTAGGTAAAGTCCTTGATTAAGGTGCGGTCATCATAGGCTTTAGAGATATTAACTAAGTCAATCACTTTTTTACCAATGCGACGGCCTGGGGTGGATATTTCCACTTTGCCTGGGCCTTGCTTGAATTCCTGCGATCGCATATCTTGAATGCGCTGAATCCGAGCTTTTTGCTTGGTACTGCGAGCTTTGGGGCCACGCTTCAACCACTCTAGTTCTCGCCGCAAAACTCCTTGGTGCTTCCGCTGACTGCTAACGGCAGATTCCTCAGCCAGGGCTTTTTTCTCTAGGTAGTAGGAATAATTACCGGAGTAACTATAAAGATCCCCTCGATCAATCTCAATAATGCGATTAGTCACGCGATCGAGAAAGTAGCGATCGTGAGTAATCAAGAGTAACGCACCCCGAAAGCGATTGAGATAGCTTTGCAACCATTCCACAGAGAGCGCATCTAAGTGGTTGGTAGGTTCATCCATCAGCAACACGTCGGGACCAGCCATCAAAGCAGCCGCTAAGGCAATTCGCTTCCGGTATCCGCCCGAAAGAGAGCCAATTCGAGCTTCAAAGTCTTCAATTCCCAGTTTGGTCAAAATAATTTTGGCTTGGGTTTCTAGTTCCCAAGCGCCTACAGTATCCATGCGCTGCGAAACAACGGATAACTGAGCCATCAACTGATTCGCATCACCGTGACCATGCGCTAATTTGTCCGAAAGCTCCTCATACTCTCGTACCAGCGCCATTCCTTCTCCGCTGTCAGCAAAAACTTGCTCTAGAACGGTGTACTCTTCATTCAGGTCAGGCTGCTGGGGTAAGTAAACAATTTTGATACTAGAATTGACCAGAATTTGTCCAGCATCAATCGGTTCTAGCCCCGCAATCATCTTTAGGAGAGTAGATTTGCCAGAGCCATTAGTGCCAATCAGACCAACTTTATCGTCAGCATTAAGGCTGAAGCTGGCATCTTTGAGGATTTCCTTAATGCCAAAGTCTTTCTGAACCGACTGTAGTGTGAAGATACTCATGGAGCTGCTGGACCAAGCAAAATTGAAGACTAGGTGGAGCAATTAAATCTTACCGACAGAATTCTTGGCAAGAATTAAATTGCCCCAGCTTCAATAGTAAACGTTGCAACCTAGAGAATTTGTTTTTTCATGAGCTCCCCAGCTAATGCAACTCCCATCAAGTTTCTGACTTGTGCGCGTAGTAGCTGGAAATATGCTCATAGACATGCTCTGGAAACTCTAGCTCCTTATACACATTGCAAGCGTCGGGATCATTGGCATCTGGGCAAATGGGGAAGTCTTGCTGCTGTTGCCATTCCAAAATGCGCTCGCGTTTGGGTGGATTGTAGTCTTTGCCCTGCACTTGCTGAAACAACACTTTGGCATCGGTTTCGCTGCAATCAGGCGCTTTTTGCAAATAACTGATCAGTTCGTCTTCTTCCATAAAGTGACGCGCGATCATGGCGAATGTCAACTTGCCATAGTGACCAATATCCTGGCCTGCATCTAAAGCATCTAAGAGATGCACCATCATCTTGCTTTTACGGAGTTCTTCAACTGGCATAAATTCAAATTCCCTGGGAGATCAATTTTGGTTGAGAACGCTACTTGGTGCCTCGGCTAAGGCTCACCTAGCGACCTGGCCACTTCTTTTATAAAGGGTTTAAGAAGAACAGCCGTCTTCCAGAAGAAGGTGATCTTGATAGTACAAAAATACTACTTAAGATGGGGGTAAAATGACCTGCAACTCTAGCCAGCGCTCGCGTAGAACTCCAGCTAACGCTTGCAATCCCCACTCCTCACTACGACGATGCCCTACCACAATGACATTGATCCCCGTTTCTAAAACAGCAGAGCGGGCTGGCTGGCGAAACTGCCCTGTAATGTAAATCTCTGCGCCACGTGTTTTGGCATCTCGCACTAAATCCTCTGTCATAGCTCCCACAACCGCGACTTTTGTGACTGTCTGGGGTAAACCTCTTTCTACTGCTTCGCAGCCGCCAAATGCTTGTTGTACGCGATCGCAAAAACTTTCAAGACACTGAGATGAAGTACTACCCAACATGCCGATCGGTCGTCCAGCTTTTTGGCCCAAGACTTCTAGATCAAAGAGGCCCAAAGTGTTGGCGAGCAAAGGATTAAAGCCAATAGTCATCTGCTCATCGAAGGCTAAGTGGTAGGCTACTACTCCTACATGCGCCGGAAGTTGATCTCCTTCAAGCTTCCAAGGCCGATGCAAAAATAACGCATCTATCTCTGTTTCAGTTACCCATTCTGCCAAATCGGACCAAGGCTCTAAAGCTAAGCCTAAGCGCTGAATTGGAAGATTTGAAGGTCGATAAATACCACCAGGATCAAGCTCAAATTGATGAACTCGCAAGAATTGATTTAGAAATTCAGCTAATTGCGCGAGATAAATCATAGACAAAGATATATAGAGCGATCGCAGTTTTACCCCAAGCAGTGCCTAATTTCTACCAAATCACGGCTGCGGCGATAAAGTTGCAGTACACAGATCCACTGGCTGTCATAATTGGCTAGCTAGTGTAAAGAGTCGCTATAGTTCAGTATTTTGAAGTTCTCCAAAACTGCTAAATGCGATACCATGTACCCGGCGGCAGAAATAAAGTTGAAGGAGATCTCTTTTGGTGTCCGTCTTGCTAACCGCTTCAAGGTGGACAATTGCTCAAAATTAGCCAGCACAGCAGTTTGAGGCTTAAATAAAGAGCGATCGCGCTGCAAATCCTCCGGAAAACACATTAATGCAGGTGTGGATTTAATCAAGGCCTTACTCAGGTATCTCTAAAGATGAGGGCGTAAAACTACCGAATTCTACACAAAGAGACTAGAGACTCGCTACTTACCAGAGTAGAAATACAGTAGAGGTTCAAGCCAGATCGTTTTAATCTCAAGACAGTTAAGGAATCGCGCAGCAATCGCTTCTAGAGCCAAGAAAAAGAATCGCAACACTCTATAACCAGGCTGCCCCCGCTATCCAAGTATCTCAGCCGCAACAACTGGATTTACCTAATCCGCAGGAGAAACCAATGAGAGATTTTGTTTTGGACGCTCCCAACCAAGAACGCTACACCTACTTCATTGCGTTATATGGCCGGGACTACCAACAACGGACAGGTTTGCTGCATATCAAGCATGATTTTGGTGATTCGATTCGTGACCTGCATACTCTAATCAGAGACAGACTGAACGAAGTTTTAGGTGAAGAAACTCCTTCTTGCTATCACATCTTGGCGTTAGCTGCCCCAGAACCAATTCCCTGCCCAGCTCCCACTAACTAAACGGCCCTTAGTGCACATTTGGATCTGTAGTCGCTACCTGCAAACTTGGCCTTTGAGCTTTTAAGCTCTATACCATTCTTAAACTCTTACTTTGGCTGAGATTTACCAAAATTGACCAGGTTGCGAGGTAAACTGGAGCTTATGCTCACCAGTTTTCTTCCACCCCTAGCTAAAAACCTGACGGAACCCGCTTCGATTGCTCTAGCCCAAAGCATCGAATGCCAAGATATTCTTACACCCCTATGCTCACAGGCGATCGCGACAGCCTATGTTCATCAGGGTAGTGGTGGCACTCCAATTTTGTTACTGCACGGCTTTGACAGCTCTGTTTTTGAGTTTCGTCGGCTTCTGCCCCTTCTAACGGCTCAATCTGAAACCTGGGCTGTAGATTTATTAGGATTTGGCTTTACCAATCGCACGGCAGGCCATCCCTTCAGCCCCACGGCAATCAAGACTCACCTCTATTCCTTCTGGAAAACTCTGATTAATCAGCCTGTGATTCTAGTCGGCGCTTCGATGGGAGGAGCCGCCGCTATAGATTTCACGCTCGCCTACCCCGAATGCGTGCAAAAGCTGGTACTGATTGATAGTGCAGGCTTTAGAAGTGGGCCAGCCTTGAGCAAGTTTTTAGTAACACCCATAGCCCATCTGGCCGCAGGAATTCTTCGCAGTCCCAAAGTTCGCGATCGCATTAGCCGCACCGCCTACTACGACCCCACCTTTGCTTCTCCAGACGCTCAACTCTGTGCAGCCCTACACCTCGAAGTACCTGGTTGGCGTGAGGCACTTGCTGCTTTTACTCAAAGTGGCGGTTATGGTTCTTTCAGCAACAAAATAGCGCACATTCAGCAGCAGACGCTGATTTTGTGGGGAGAGGCTGACAAGATCCTGGGAACTAAAGACGCCACTCAATTCCATCAGGCGATCGCTAACAGTAAGCTTGTTTGGATTCCCGAATGTGGTCATGTGCCGCATTTAGAAAAGCCTCAGCTCACTGCCCAATATATTCTTGAGTTCGGTCAAGTTAAGTCTGGCCAGATCTAATTTGGGCAGGCATAAAGTGCGATCGCGTCGGTACTAATCTAGCGACCTGATCATCTCCAAGAGACTTCAGACAGGCGCACTAGCTAGCCAGTCAAAAACTTGTTCTAGTTGCTCCAGGGAAATGAGGCCGTATTGCCAAAGGATAATGGGCAGCGAACCAGATTCCTGCTCACATCGTCGTAGAGCCAGCGACATGGAAGCAGCGGAAACTGCGAGTTCGTCTTGCAGAAAGTTAATGAGTTGAGCTTTACTGCGTCCGGTTTCAATCATGGAATATTCACCTCCTTTCCTGGCAACAGTTTTGGTTGAGTAATTTTGAATCAAGCTGTATGTAAGCGCTTGCTGTTAGGACAAGTTATCACTTTTGGTGCCAAACAGATCACTTGTCTTTAAACTCTATGTTGAAGCTTTATAGTAATGAGCAATCTTGATGAAATACCGATTGCTGATTGAGCGATCGCAAGTTGATATCTTAAAACAGGTGAAGACAATAGAACAGTAAGCCGACTATTCTCTACTGAAATTTTACAGTTTGAAAAATTATCTTAAAAGTTAATGATGTAGTGCGATTGTTCCTCAGAAAATAATTGTGGCTATTATCCTACAAATGGACAACAAATGGTGCCTCATCCTACTGAATTACCTGACTAGGTGATTGTGGAGAGCATCAAACCGATTGGCACTAGGCATACAGCAGTTCTAAATGATTTATGAAGTTGGCGAGTTGTGAGAGGCACACCGCATTTAAGAATCGCTATATTACATTTCCAGCTAACAGAGAGTTTTGCCTGGAGAAACTTAATCAATTGCGCCAGTGTAGGATAAGTAGCTGTACTGAGTGGCGACAGCAGTGAGAGAACGCCTGATTATTTTTACGCGTTACCCTGAACCTAGCAAAACGAAAACGCGACTGATTCCGGCGTTAGGGCCAGAGAGAGCAGCGATTTTGCAACAGCGCATGACAGAACATACATTGGCGCAAGCCCAACTGCTCCAGGCAAGTTTACTCATTGATTTAGAGGTGCGATTCACAGGTGGTAATGTCGGTCTGATGCGATCCTGGTTAGGACACGATTTGACTTACCGATCGCAAGGTGAAGGAGACTTAGGACAACGGCTGGCCCAGGCTTTCCAATCTGCCTTTCGAGCCGGGATGCAGCGCGTGGTGATTGTGGGAATTGACTGCCCCGATTTAGATGCGATCATTCTCGGCAAAGCACTTCAGGAATTACAGCAGCATGATTTAGTGTTAGGCCCTGCTACCGATGGTGGCTATTACTTGATTGGTTTGCGGCGACTTGTCCCAAAATTATTTCAAGGTATTACCTGGAGCACCGATCGCGTTTGGGAACAAACGATCGCGATCGCCCAACAGCATGATTTATCGGTTGGTTCTTTACCGCCTCTAGATGATATTGATCGCCCTGAAGATTTAGCGATTTGGGAGCGAGTCAGCCAATCATCTATTACTCAGCTTGGTAACGAGAAAATCTCGATTATTATTCCGGTGCTTAACGAAGCTGCTGCGATCGCCCAAACTTTAACGGCGGCTCAGCAAGTGTCGCAGGCAGAAATTATTGTGGTAGATGGTGGCAGCCAGGATGAGACAGTGGCGATCGCGCAATCACTGGGAGCCAAGGTAATCACGACTGCCCCAGGCCGCGCTCAGCAGATGAATGCTGGGGCAAAGGTTGCCACTGGAGAAGTGTTGCTGTTTCTGCATGGAGACACGCTTTTACCTGCTGATTTTGCTACCCAAATTCGGCAAGATTTAATTTCCCCAGGAGTGATTGCTGGAGCGTTTGCCCTCAGTATTAATAGTGCATTACCAGGAATACGGCTGATTGAGCGGTTAGTGAATTGGCGATCGCGCTACGGGCAAATGCCCTACGGCGACCAAGCTATGTTTCTCCGAGCCAAAACCTTTCAGCAAATGGGTGGCTTTGCTGATTTGCCAATTATGGAAGATTTTGAGCTGATGCAACGGTTGAAGCAAAAGGGGGCAATCGCGATCGTTCCTGAGCCAGTTATCACCTCTGGTCGCCGTTGGGCAAGACTCGGCGTGCTCCGAACCACACTGCTCAATCAATTGATCATCTTGGCTTACTTTTTGGGAGTACCGCGCGATCGCTTAGCTCGATGGTATCGCTCCCATTGAATCAAAGCATCAAGCTAATTTAACCGCACGCTAAACGTATTTCTGACGTTACACTGACCAGAAGTAGTCATTCACCACAGCGAATTTGTGGGTTTAGGTAGGGCTGAGAAAGTCCATCTAACCAACAAAATTAACCGGGTGAAATCGTAGCCATGAGCTACTGAGGTCACATCACGAGAGAGGGTTTCTGTGAGTTATCTTGAATCAGTTGCACAGTTTTATAGTGAAGTGGCAGAAACGCCACAGGTGGGGCTTTGCTGCGTGCAAAGTAGCCCCTTGCAACTGCCTGGTCTAAACATTCCTGGCAAGATGCAGGAGATGAACTATGGTTGTGGGACCACCGTACATGCAACAGAACTAGCAGGTAACCCCACTGTTCTTTATGTCGGGGTGGGGGGCGGTTTAGAGGCACTGCAATTTGCCTACTTCTCTCGCCAGCCCGGAGCGGTGATCGCGGTCGATCCGGTTGAGATGATGCGGGAAGCGGCTCGCCAAAATCTACAGATGGCTGCCCAAGAAAATGACTGGTTTGACCCTAGCTTCGTGGAAATTCGGGAAGGAGATGCTTTTCATCTACCCGTTGCCGATGCTTCTGTAGATGTAGTGGCCCAAAACTGTCTGTTTAATATTTTTGAACCTGCCGATCTAGCTAAAGCACTTCAAGAAGTTTATCGAGTCCTGAAACCGGGTGGTCGTCTCTTGATGAGTGATCCGATCGCCACGCGGCCCATTCCAGAGCATCTACAGCAAGATGAGCGTCTACGGGCTATGTGCTTATCTGGAGCCTTAACTTATGAACGCTATGTTCAGCATCTTGTTCAGGCTGGCTTTGGGCAGGTAGAAATTCGGGCGCGTCGTCCTTACCGTCTGCTCGATCGCCAAAGCTATGGCTTAGAGGAACATCTCTTATTAGAAAGTCTCGATTCAGTTTCCTTTAAAGTGTCAATTCCGGATGATGGAGCCTGCATTTTTACAGGGAAAACCGCCATCTATACGGGGTTAGAACCCTTTTTTGACGACCAAGCAGGGCACGTATTACAACGCGGTCTCCCCGCAGCCGTATGCGACAAAACCGCTGCCAAACTTGCAGCCACCATTCCGGATGTGATTGTGACTTCATCCACTTGGCATTATGACGGTGGTGGTTGCTGTTAGGTGGATCGTTAGAGACAAGCCTCATGCTTTTGTTTGTGCTATTTTTAGCTACTTGCTTTCTTGCATATTCCAATGGAGCCAATGACAACTTCAAAGGAGTTGCTACTCTATTTGGCAGCAAAACCACCAGCTACAAAGTCGCGATCGCTTGGGCTACCCTAACGACATTTTTAGGGTCAATCTGTTCAATTTTTTTAGCGGCAACCCTACTCAAAAACTTCTCTGGTAAGGGGCTAGTGCCTGATGCGATCGCCAGTGCCGCTGACTTTCACTTAGCTGTAGCTTTAGGGGCAGGAATCACGGTCATCCTAGCCACCTTCACCGGATTTCCCATTTCTACCACTCATGGTTTAACAGGTGCCTTAGTAGGTGCTGGGTTAGTCGCGATCGGTAGCCAGGTAAATTTTGGTGCCCTAGGAAGCTCGTTTTTGCTGCCTTTATTGGTCAGTCCTGTCCTGGCGATCGTGCTGGGAAGCTTATTGTACGGGCTGTTTCGGACTTTGCGAGTAACCCTTGGCATTAAGAAAGAGTGGTGTTTGTGCGTGGGAGAGACTCAGCAGGTGATTCCGATTCCGCAACCAGATGCCACGAATCTGCTCAAGTGTGTGACGACCACTGACATTGCGGTAGATTCCTTGGACCGTTGTACGCAGCGCTATACAGGTAAGTTTCTAGGGGTAAAAAGTCAACAACTGATTAATGCCCTCCACTTTTTCAGTGCTGGGACGGTTAGCTTTGCTAGGGGCTTGAATGATACACCTAAAATTGTCTCCTTGCTCTTGGTTGGGCAAGCCTTCTCCGTGCAGTGGGGCATGCTGGCAGTTGGCTTAGGAATGGCGATCGGTGGCTTAATCAACGCTAAAAAAGTTGCCATCACAATGAGCCAAAAAATTACCAACATGAATGCGGGACAAGGTTTCTCGGCCAACTTGGTCACAGCCGCCCTAGTGATTGCTGCGAGTCGCTATGGCTTACCTGTATCAACGACGCATGTTTCAGTGGGTTCGATTTTTGGTGGTGGTTTAATTTCTCGCCAAGCGAACTGGCAGGTGTTTTATCAAATTCTGCTGTCTTGGATTTTAACTTTACCGATCGCAGCCTCTATTAGTGCAGGAAGTTATTTGCTGCTCCATCGATAGCTTGACGAATCACTCCCTAATTACGGGTTGTGAGGATGATTACTGTTGCGATCGCTTAGCTCAGGAAACTCCAAAGGAAAAGAGGATGATTCAATCACAATCAAGTCCTAAAACCGTGACTCCTTTCGCGCAAAAGCTGGGTGCGCCCCTCACCAAGCAATCCATTAGCGTTCTCCAAATTAATTTAGGCAGGCGTTGCAATTTAGCTTGTAGTCATTGCCATGTGGAAGCGGGGCCAAAACGTACAGAAGAACTGACAGCAGAAGTTTGTCAACAATTGATTGAAGTGATGTACCGCTTCCCTCAAATTAAAACCGTTGACTTGACGGGTGGGGCTCCAGAGATGAACTATGGCTTTCGGCCTCTAGTCGAAGCGGCAAGAGCGACAGGTAAAGAGGTGATTGTGCGCTCTAACCTGACCATCTGTTTTGAGCCAGGATTTGAAGATTTGCCTGAATATTTTGCTCAACATCAAGTCAGAATAGTGGCTTCCCTACCCTGCTATCAAGCAGACAACGTAGATAAAATGCGGGGCAATGGGGTGTTCGATCGCTCTATTCAAGCTCTGCAAAAGCTCAATCAATTGGGGTATGGCGACAACCCCAACTTAATTCTGGATTTAGTTTATAACCCGCCAATTCCGACCACTGAGAAGTTCTCACTCACACCTAATCAACAGAAACTAGAGCAGGATTATAAAACCTATCTCAAAGAGCAGTTTGGAATTCAATTCAACCAACTATTCACAATCACCAACCTGCCCATTGGTCGAACCAAGTTTCACCTAGAGCATCGTCATCTGCATCAGCCTTATTTGCAGTTTTTAGAAGACAACTTCAACCCTGCTACTTTAGCCAATTTAATGTGTCGCAACGAACTCTCAATTGATTATTTAGGCAATATTTACGACTGCGATTTTAACCAAATGGAAAACCTGCCCGCTAGAACTGGCGCTGGAAAAATGTTGAGCGTCGCAAAGCTACTGGAAGCTGGGACTCTAGATGTAATTGAAGCTGTCCGTACTGCCAATTTCTGTTATGGTTGTACCGCTGGAAGTGGATCTAGCTGTGGCGGAGCCTTAGTGTAACTGATTCAAAAGCCGAGTTATAGTTGAAAACCGTAGGAATAAATAGCTATAGGCCCAACAGTTAAATAGGAGTCCAGACCTTGAGCCGTTCTATGGTAAAGCCTATCTTTAGCTTGATCCAACGCCGCCCTTGGCCACTAATTCCAGTGCTAGGTATGGTGCCGCTCGTGAGCATTTTGTTGATCAGCCAAAGTCGCCAAAGTGCCCCAGTCGCTCAAGAAACTTCAACAGTCATTTCGGCTTCACCGACTGCCAATCTTGCAGTTCCGTCTCCCACTACAACGCCAACTGCTGCTAAGAGTGTCGTAAAAACGCCGACTGCCTCTCCCAAAAAATCTACTCAGAAGTCTGGAAGTCCTGCCAAGCCAGCCGCCAACACTAGTCCTGCCTCTGCCGCTAAAAATCCCAAACCACAAGCTAAAGCTAAGTCTACGGCTCCTGCCAAGCAACAGAAAACCTCTGCCCAGGCTAGTGCAGCACCCATCAGTGCTAGTGCCGCAGAGAGATTGGCAGCTGCTAAGTCCTCCACAGCAATCGATAGTGTGCTGGAGATCCAGGTGGCGATCGCAGTAGAAGCTAACTCTTTAGCTGTCGGCACCTCAACACCTGGAGTTATTCTAGACACCAATGGTCAAGTGCTCCGGGAGCTACCTGCCGAATCTGCTTATACTGCTCAGCTCGATGGGTCAGGCATCACCTTAAATTCATGGCAGCTTCCCAGTGCGGTTTATATTGAACCCACAGAAGGAGGTTTGGTCTACGTGGGCGATCGCTGGTACCGGGGCCGTTTGCTGCTGATGGTGCGACCTAGCGGTTTGTTAGCGGTGAACCATGTTCTATTGCGAGATTATCTCTACAGTGTGGTTGGCGCTGAGGTTTCTCCGAGTTGGCCGATGGCGGCTCTGAAAGCTCAGGCGATCGCAGCCCGCTCTTATGCTTTGACTTATTATTTCAAACCTGCAACCGACTTTTATCACATAGGGGATGATGAGCAGTACCAAGTCTATGCGGGTGCCGAAAAAGAAGCAGACAGGACTTATCAAGCGGTGAATGAAACTGCGGGAGAATTTATTAGTTATCGCGGTGGGATTGTAGAGTCGCTCTATGCCGCTTCTGATGACATTGTGATTGATGCGCATGGGGGCCGAGGAATGAGCCAATTAGGAGCCTTGAAGTTGGCGGAGGAAGGATATGATTATCGCCAAATTTTAGGCACCTACTACCCAGGCACAGGACTCGCCCGAATCGAAGTAGATCAAGAATAAAGATTTACAGCTCCCCTTCGCTTGTACCGGAGGAGAGCAATACGGGAAGGAACCAAAACTCAAAATCCCCCTCCGTTGCGGAGAGGGATTGGAGAGATCAACTCAAGTTGGAAACTTTGATAAGTATTTGCTTCGTTCTCTTTAAGAATTAGCGGGTAAAGAGTTGTCCGTTGTTTGGGTAACAGCGGCAGCTAGTTTCTCTTCGTTTTTGCGGCGGATCTTGGCATAAAGCTGGATTGTGGCAGCCATTGTAACCACTAAGCCGACCACTACCCAGGCTGTAGCATCGGTGGGCAAGCTGTTTTTGAACACTGCCAGCATCACAATTACGACTAGCAGCAGCGTTGGGGCTTCATTTAAGGCTCGCAACTGCCGACTGTTCCACTTGCATTCCCCCTTACCCAATTGTTTGAGCAAGCGACCACAGTAATGGTGATAGACCAGCAGAATAGCGACGAATCCCAACTTGAAGTGCAACCAGCGATCGTGTAACAGATCCGGTTGGGTATAGAGCATGCCGATCGCCATTGCCACTGTCACCGCCATTCCGGGCGTGGTGATGATGTTATATAGGCGCTTTTCCATCAGGGCATACTGCTCTTGCAAGATGGAACGGGCGGGTTCTGGCTTTTCTTCGGCTTCTACGTGGTAGATGAATAAACGCACTAAATAGAAAAGTCCGGCGAACCAAACTACGACGCCGATGATATGAAATGCTTTAAACCAGAAATAAGCCATGAATACAATTCTCCCAAACAGCCTCATAACCAGAGTATCCGTTACAGTATGCCACTGGCCGAGCTGCTGACAAGTTGTTTGGCAAGTAAATTAACGAGCTGTAGTAGTGGAAGCAAAACCCACAGCCATCAAAATTATTACCAATTTAATGATGGTAAAACTGCCGAAAGTCTTCGTCTTCGCTGCTGAGTTGCACCCATTCCAGCCCTAGTACCCGCAATTTTTCGACTAAGCGAGCACAGGCGGGGCGTTCGGTGGCGTAGTGCCCCGCGTCAATCAAAATTAGGCCGCGATCGCGACTTTCTTGAAACTGGTGAAACTTGCAATCCGAGGTGAGGTAGGCTTGCGCTCCCGTCTTGACCACAGCGGGAATATAGCTCGCGCCCGAGCCTCCCAAAACGGCTACCTTTTGAATTGATTGATGCAGATCAGCCGTAGGCGAAAAAATCAACTCAGGGGGTGCAAGCTGAGTTTGAATTCGGGCGAGCAAATCTTGTAAGGAAAGTGCTGGTTCAAGTAAGCCGACTCGTCCGTAACCAAAGCCATTTTGCGTCGGCACAATCGGGGCAACCTGAGCCAAATCCAAAACTTCGGCTAGGACATCTGCTGTACCGTGATTCACCTGGTCAAAGTTAGTATGAGCCGTGTAAATACCAATTTGGTGGGTGAAGGCTAAGCGGGCCATATCCCCGATGGGGTCACCTTTTTTCAGCGATTTCAGGGGGCCAAAGATTAACGGATGGTGGGCAAAGATTAAGCTGACTGGAATTCCGGCATGTTGGAGGGCGATCGCCTCATGCATGACGCTGAGCGTGGGGGTGAGGCAGACTAAAACGTAGGCGGGTTGATCGAGAACTCCTGGCTCTACTTGCCAGCCACAGTTATCCCAACTTTCCTGCCAACTTGGATTGGCCCAAGCTTCAAACCAGGTAATTAAATCTGCAACTTTCATCCCACTTCAGCCACCGACATTCTGCACCCAACCTAGCACGAGACCGCTTGGATATTAGTTCAGGCGAGGCGAAGCTCTACTCAAACTAATCTAGCTAATCTAGCCCAGAGTTCTAGATCCCCTTTTGCAGCCAATCTTCTCCGATGCGAATAGTGAGGTCAGATTCTAAATCTCCGGTGGAAGTGGCTTCAATATTACCGAGTCCGATCGCTTTTTTGAGAACTGCTGCTCCTTCTAAGTCACCTTGCTGCACGATGATTTGGGTTTGGCGTTGATGGTCGGGCCAGTCTTGCACAATGTAGACGTTTGGAAAACCCTGGTTCTCTAACAGTTGAGCCACACGACTACCTAGATCAGGCTGTCCAGAGGCATTTTGAATAGCAATTCGTAGGCCTTGGGGAGCGGCATCGGAAGCCAAGCGATATTGGTTGTCTAGAGCTAATCCGCTGGAGTCGATTTTGAAAAACTCTCGCATGACGCGATCGCGCCCCCGATCGTCCATGAGCCAATAGCTGGCAATGTATTCATCGGCTTGGCTAAAGCGACCGGGTAGCATCACCATCTTGAGTTGGTCGCGCTCTAAGTTGAGACCAAAACCAATGAGAGATAGCATTTCCTCTAGGCTGAGGTTGGTGTCAATGTACTTCCGCATGATGCGAATCGCCTTGGGGAGGCGCGGCAGCACACTAGGGCTGGTGAGGCGATCGCGTAGAGCTTTGATTAAGGCCTGCTGGCGTTGAACTCGGCCAATGTCACCATATGCATCGTTGCGAAAACGAGCAAAGCCCTCGGCTTGTTCCCCATTTAGAGTTTGCCAGCCCTGCGCCAAGTCGATTTTTAGCTTTTGGGTTTGGTCTACATAGGCCATTGGCGTAGGAACGAAGACATCAACACCGCCCAGCAAGTCTACAATCTCGCGGAAAGCATCAGTACTGACGCGAACGTAGCGATCAATTGGGACATCATTTAAGGTGCGACTAACCACCCGCGCAGTTAGAGCAGGTCCACCACTAGCGTTGGCTTGGTTAACTTTGGTGATCCCAATTCCCGGAATCTCCACCTGGGTATCTCTGGGAATCGAGAGCATGCTGACTGATTGAGCTTTGGGGTCAACATGCAGCAGCAGCATGGTGTCGCTACGACCGTCAAACACTTCTGAGGAATTACCCGTCACCCCAGGAACGCGATCGACCCCCATCACCAAGATGTTGACTGGCCGAGACACTTTGTACTGTAGCCCTTTCTGCCACAGGTTATTCAGAGATACGTTTTGCTCTTCTGGAGACGAAGACGGCGCTAAAGGAGTCAGCAAAGCCACACTTGCACCAATCGACGCAGAGACGGTGGTCGTTAAAACGAAGGCAAAACTCCAAAAGAGGCGTTTGGCCAGGGTAGTACGTTGGGACAAAGGTGCAGTTACGACCGGGTTGGACATGGGCGATTCAAATGGAGTGACTGGCGGAGAGAAACCTACCGATTCTTCCGTGCCATCGGGTTGTTGCAATTTGGAATTGCTGGTAGATTGTTCCACTCCTTCTATCACCTTTCCTTCACCCGAACAACCGGACTTTACGTGTGTAGTTTTGTTAATTTAACGCGATTATACCCCTACTACTGTTATTTCTCGGTAACAAAATAGGTATTTATCACAATTCTCAACTACATGACAGCCCAGAAGTATTGGGTGGAATCTACGCCAGGTGCCTCGCCCAAAGCTCTTACCAACCCCAACTTACTCCGCTGCGTCGTGGGGAAATAGAGAGTTTGTGCCCTGGGCGATCGCCTAGAAGCAGATTCATCAATTTTAGGTAATTACTTTTATTTCTTTGTAGAAAATTTAACACAATCTCCCTCGCCTTTGAAGCGTCAGGCTGATGGAGAGGATTTATTTGAGCAGTCACCCTACCGCTTAGAGAAAAACTATTGGAGCGGAGCTATACAACCTTAGGATCTTCTTCCTCTTCAACTTGGGCGATCGGCCAAGGGGTAGGTAAGGTGTCAAACGAATCTGTTTCAGACAAGTTGGCTCGACCAAGAGGTTGAGTTTTGGTCATACCAAGCCGTTTCTTAAGGGATCTGATTAAACGTGCGAGCATTTAGCTCTCCGCAATTGAGTATGTGCCATCCTAATGATTATCTGCCGTCTACTCGTCTACTTAGCGGTAGAGGCTAACCCTAGATCTGGGGAGGTAGATTGGTAGAACTGAGACTCAGGGGTGGAATCCCTACTTGGGTAGTCGTACTCTCTGGCTGATAAAAAGTGGGACGATCGCCACAATGTTAGATGAGATGGCAAGCAGGTTTTACTAATTCTTTTATTTGCGTCTAGCAACGCTGACATAGAAGCATGCAAACTACAGATGATCTCCAGAAACTGTTAAATATTTTGCCTTCGGAGATTCAACAGGTTTTAGAACAACATTCAGAGTGCGATCGCTTAGTTGAAGTCGTTTTAGATTTAGGGCGGCGACCAGAAGCTCGTTTTCCGCACCAAGCCGAGTATCTTTCTGAACAGGTAGTGACTCGGGCTCAAATTCAGGACTGCATCGATCGCGTAGGCGACTTTGGGGGAGATAACCGCGCCGGAATTGAGCAAACCTTGCACCGGATTAGCGCCATCAGAAACCGCTCTGGTGAAATTGTCGGCCTTACTTGTCGGGTAGGTCGTGCTATTTTCGGTACGATCGCGATGATTCGAGATCTGGTGGAAACAGGCCAGTCAATTCTGATGTTGGGTCGTCCAGGAGTCGGTAAAACCACAGCCTTGCGAGAAATTGCGCGAGTTCTGGCAGATGACTTGAATAAGCGGGTGGTGATCATTGATAGCTCCAATGAAATTGCTGGAGACGGAGATATTCCTCACCCTGCGATCGGTCGCGCTAGACGCATGCAGGTGGCTCGTCCTGAACTGCAACATCAAGTAATGATCGAGGCGGTGGAAAACCACATGCCAGAGGTGATCGTCATTGATGAAATTGGTACAGAACTCGAAGCTTTGGCTGCTCGCACGATCGCGGAAAGAGGCGTGCAACTCGTAGGGACCGCTCACGGTAATCAGATTGAGAACTTAATTAAAAACCCAACCCTTTCCGATCTGGTGGGCGGGATTCAGTCTGTGACGCTGGGAGATGAAGAAGCCAGGCGGCGAGGTAGTCAAAAGAGCGTCCTGGAACGCAAAGCTCCCCCGACTTTCGACATTGCTGTGGAGATGCTAGAGCGGCAGCGTTGGGTTGTGCATGAAACGGTGGCAGATACGGTAGATGCTTTGCTCAGAGGTCGTCAACCTAGCCCGCAAGTCAGAACTATCAATGACGAGGGTCAGGTCACGATTACCCGAGAAGTGCCCAGCCTATCGCCTGTCAGACGACCCAATGCGCCTGCGGCAAATGACTCATTTAGCAAAACCAGTAGTCAAAGCACAGGACAGCTTCTGCCTTTTCCGCAAAATCTATCTAGAAGCAGGAGCTTAGCAGAAGTTGATCGTGAGTTGCCACCAACAGAGGCTCTAGAGCTATCGGGCCATCAACCGCTACGGCTTTACCTTTACGGGACAGGTCGTCAGCAGTTGGAACAGGTGATCAGCATGCTGAACTTACCAGTTGTCCTGGTTGAAGGGTTGGCAGAAGCTGAAGCGATCTTGGCGTTGCGATCGCACCTGAGAAAGCATGCCAACCTACGGCACCTAGCTCAAGCGCACGACATCCCAATCTATGCCATTAAGTCCAACACAACTCCTCAAATTACCCGCACGTTACGTCAGGTGTTGGGGATGCCAGGGCTAGAAGCGATCGCTGAACCTGATTTTGATCTAGCGGCTGACAGAAATGATGAGGGCGATGAAATGGATGCCCTGGAGGAAGCCAGATTAGCAGTAGAGCAAATTGTGCTACCTAAAGGCCAGCCTGTGGAGTTGCTGCCTCGCGCAGCCCATATCCGTAAGATGCAACATGAGCTAGTAGAACACTACCAACTCCAGTCCAGCAGCTTCGGCTCCGAACCGCATCGTCGCTTACGCATTTATCCTGCCTAATACCAACACCAACGTAATCAGGGAGTGATAGAAATGGGTGGTCCTTAGCGATCGCCCATTTTTTTGTGAATTTATTTCTTCTGGTATAGACCTATCTATTTCTTCAGGAGTAATCGCATGCCGACCATAGCAAGAGCAGGGGAGGCTGAAGCCAAATAGTGATGGGCAAGACACTGTATACCCCTTAAGTTTCAGCCTGTAGGCTATTGGCAAGCTAGGGATAGACTCTCTACCTTATTACAGTGGCGATAGGGAATTGAACTGTGGAAAAGATGCAACGTTCAGTGATCAAAGATGAACCTTTATGGTTTAAGAACGCGATCATCTATGAGGTGCCAGTTCGGGCTTTTGCTGACAGTAACGGGGATGGCATCGGGGACTTTCGAGGTCTGACGGAGAAATTAGACTATCTACAGGATTTGGGCACTACTGCCCTTTGGGTGCTGCCGTTCTTTCCCTCGCCACTCAAAGACGATGGCTACGATATTGCCGACTACACCAACGTCAACCCAATTTATGGCACGCTAGAAGACTTTCAGGAGTTTCTGGCCGCAGCCCATCAGCGGGGCATTCGGGTCATTATTGAGCTAATTGTTAATCATACTTCTGATCAGCATCCTTGGTTTCAGCGGGCGCGTCGCTCTCCAAAAGGTAGCGTAGAGCGAGACTTTTATGTATGGAGCGATACTCCAGAAAAATACCAGGAAGCTCGGATTATTTTTCAGGATTTTGAAACTTCCAACTGGGCTTGGGACCCGATCGCAAAATCTTACTATTGGCATCGTTTTTACTCCCACCAGCCTGACCTGAACTATGACAATCCAGCCGTACGGCAAGCCGTTTTTGAGGTGTTGGATTTCTGGCTCAGTATGGGTGTGGATGGCCTCCGAATGGATGCGGTGCCTTATCTCTACGAGCGTGAAGGTACCAACTGTGAGAATTTGCCAGAAACCCATGACTTTCTGAAGCAAATGCGGCAGTATGTGGACGAAAGACATCCGAACCGGATGCTACTAGCGGAAGCCAATCAATGGCCAGAGGATGCGGCGGCTTACTATGGCGATGGGGACGAGTGCCATATGAATTTCCACTTCCCCCTGATGCCGCGCTTGTTTATGTCATTGCGGATGGAAGATAGCTTCCCGATTATCGATATCTTGCATCAGACGCCGCCAATTCCAGATAACTGTCAGTGGGGATTGTTTCTCCGTAACCATGATGAATTAACCCTAGAAATGGTGACGGATGAAGACCGCGACTATATGTATCGCGTCTATGCTCAAGATCGAGATATGCGAGTGAATTTGGGCATTCGCCGTCGCTTGGCTCCTTTGCTGGGGAACGATCGCCGTCAAATTGAATTGCTTAACAGCTTGCTACTGGCCCTCCCAGGAACTCCGGTGCTGTATTACGGAGACGAAATTGGGATGGGGGATAACGTCTATGTAGGCGATCGCAATGGCGTGCGAACTCCGATGCAATGGAGCGCCGATCGCAATGCTGGTTTTAGCCGTGCCAATCCGCATCGGATGTATTTGCCGATTATTGTCGAATCGGAGTACCACTACGAAGCCATCAACGTTGAGGCACAGCGGGCTAACCCCAATTCCCTCTGGCATTGGATGAAGCGCTTAATTGCTACTCGCAAGCGCTACCAAGCCTTAGGACGGGGCAGTTTTGAGCTGCTGCACCCAGATAACCGAAAGGTGTTGGCTTTCATTCGTACCTACGAAGACGAATCGATTCTAGTCATCGCCAATTTATCCCGCTTTGTGCAAACTGTAGAAATCGATCTCTCTGCCTTTCAAGGCATGATGCCTGTAGAGATCTTTGGTCGCACACAGTTCCCCCCAATTACGGAGTCCTCCTACTTCCTCAGCGTCGGGCCTTACGCTTTCTACTGGTTCACCTTGCAACCCCAACCCAGTGCCTTACAAGCACCAAAATCTCAAGCTGATCTACCGACATTGACGGTTCAGGGTGAGTGGCGGATGGTGTTATCCCAACGCGACTCACGGGATTATTTGGAATCGGTGCTAGCAAATTATCTCTATACCTGCCGCTGGTTTGTTGGTAAAGCACAAACGGTGCAATCGGTTCACATTAAAGAGGCGATCGCGATTCCTTTCCAAGACCGAGAAGCCCATCTCCTTTGCTTGCAAGTGCAGTATATTCAAGGAGAGTCAGAAACCTACTTACTTCCTCTGGGCTATGCAGAAGGAGATCAAGCAATCCATTTGTTGGCTGATAATCCGCAACTAGTGGTAGCCCGCCTACATATTACTGGCAAAGATGACATCGGCGTTTTATTTGATGCCACAGCCGATAAAAACTTCCTCACAGCTCTCCTAGATGCAGTAGCAAAAAATCACCGCTATCAGGGGACAGCAGGAGAACTGGCGGCTACACCAACCGATATCTTCTCTCCTTTAACGGCTGATGCTGCTCCTCTAGAGCCAACGCTGATGAAAGGAGAGCACAACAATACCTCGATCATTTATGGCGATCGCTTGATTCTGAAGCTATTCCGTAAAGTTGAGGAGGGTATTAACCCGGATTTAGAAATTGGGATCTTTTTGGAAGAAAAGAAATGTCTAGAGCATTTTGCTTCGGTTGCAGGCGCTCTAGAGTATCGCCAACCCAATAAAGAACCCATGACTCTGGGTAGGTTGCAAGAATTTGTTCTGGATACCAGAAGCGGTTGGGATTACACCCTCGATAGTTTACGGGATTATTTCGATCATGCTCTGATTCAACCAGAAGCAATCACGGAAATTTCAATTCCTTCAGGAACGCTGTTTGATTGGCAAAAAGCTACAGTGCCTGACTCTCACCTCAGTAAGATTGGTTCTTATCTGGCTAATGTCCAGCTCTTGGCTCAGCGGACCGCAGAACTACACAGTGCTCTAGCTTCTGATCTAGAGAATGCCAGCTTTGCACCAGAACCCTTCTCCACATTCTATCAGCGCTCTATTTATCAATATGCGCGCAATTTGACCGGGAAAGTGTTCCGGTTGCTGAAGCAGAACCTAGGCACTTTATCCGCTGATGTTCAACCGCTGGCTCAGTCTGTTTGTGATCTTCAGGAGAAAGCGCTGGATAGCTTCCAACTCATTCTGAACCAGAAAATTACCGCGATGCGGACCCGCTGTCACGGGGATTATCATCTGGGGCAAGTGCTGTATACCGGGAAGGATTTCATCATTATTGATTTTGAGGGAGAACCGAATCGAACTCTGAGCGAACGCCGGATGAAGCGATCGCCTTTACGAGATGTGGCAGGGATACTCCAGTCCTTCTACTACGCCGCTAACCAAGCTCTGCGCAATGAAATTGAAGGTGGCTTGATTCATGCCGACAACCTAGCTCTCATGGAGCAATGGACGGAGTTTTGGCATGGTTCTGTCAGTGCTACATTCCTCAACACCTACCTTGAGACTGCGGCTCAGCATCCTTTCGTGCCTCAAACCGAGCAGGAGCTACAGGTGCTGCTGAATGCGTATCTTTTGGAGAAAGCAATCTACAGCCTCGGCCACGACCTCAACCACTATCCTGCTCAGGTAGAGATCTCCTTACAGCGATTGCTCCAGTTGATTAACGCTAGTTAGCAACTCGTAGGGGCGAATGGCCGTTCGCCCTTACAGGGTTTCGTGTAAAAAAAGAGGGCGATCGCCTCTGGTTAACAGAAGAGCGATCGCCCTCTTTTTTATCTAATCTCTAACAAAGAAATTGAACCAAAATTAGCGCTTATTAGAACGCTCTTTCTCACGCAAAGCATCACCCGCAGAGTGCAGTAGCTCACTGAGAATTTGCCGAATTTGGCGCTCTTTTTTGGCTACGGCTGTCCCTGCATCTCCCAAGCGCTCCTCTAGCTGCGATCGCTTCTGCTCCACTTGCTCAGCCAACGCTTCCGCTTGAGGACGAGAACGGTCATACCAGTTTTTGGCTTCGTCTAAATATCCTTGGATATCTTCAGTGCGTCCACCATAACGAGCCGCTAAGTTAGCTCGGAGAATTGCCAGTTGTGCTTGGAGTTGAGCATAGCGTTTTTTCATCAAAGAGACTTCATCGCTATCTCGCAAGCTATCGACTGCGGATGTAATGGCTGTCTTGACCTTAGGTGAAGTCTCACCGTGGTCTGCTTCACCCACATCAACTAAGAGGCGATCGATTTCTTGTTGCAGTTCTGCCTCTTCGCTGTCTAATCTGGTTTCCAATTGCTTCATCTCCGATTGGGTTTGAGCGATCGAGCGGCGTCTTATCTCACTCACACCCTCAATAGCGCCTTCCAACGAAGCCGTCACTTCTTCTTTCAGTTCACCGCCTTTTTCTTGAAAGGTTTCCACAACCGCAGAAATGGCATCTCTGACAATATCCCGGAGTTCACCGGAACCTTGCTTTACTTCAGAGCTAACTTGGGAAACTGCCGACTTGACAATGTCTCGGATGCGGTCCGATCGCACTTGTCCAGTAGATTTGACTTGTTGCAAATCTTGGGTAATTTTCTCTTTGATATTGCTAGGCATATTAAGCACTCATGTTGTAGGTAGGGGCTGTTTCAAGCTCACACTTGAAGCCAATAAAACTCGCACTGTAACAATCAAATAAGCTAGAGTATTGTTTGATCTTGTCGCAGCCGAGCTTAGATTGTTCACCCTCCTTAGACATAACCTCAACAGAACCTAAGTTGCCTCAGCACCATTGCTCTGCCTAATTTACTTCACTGTAATTAACACTCCAGCGCTTTCGTTGGCTAATCTATCAACAGTGCAGAGAGCGTAGGTGCCAGGTATGAGGGTGACAGTTCTGGTGTCAGCCGGTAGGATTCGCTGCAATGTCCAAGTTTCTCCTGACTGTTGATAGAGGGTCCAAGATCGCACTGTACTATTAGCTGTGGTGCTCCAAGTGAGGGTACCATTTTGCAATTTCAGGTTAATCGGGAGAGAGGGGCGATCGCTACTCAACCAAGTCATTGCAGGTGCTAAAGCAAGCTTGGTATAGAGGGCATTTTTGAAAGTGTCTGTAATGCCTAAACGATTGTCAAGCAAGGGTTTGGCGCTGAAAAAGATATTGCCCAAGGCTAATTGAGCTGCCATGCTACGAGTGATGGCGATTTGCTGCTCGACCTCTGCAACAGGCCACTTGATGCTATCTAACTTACTTAAGTGGTTGCCGACATAAATGTGCCGACGCTGGGAGTTTTGCTCGGTCCACCACTGCAACAACATCGGGTAACTTTGGGCGGGAGCATCAATGCGCCAATACAGTTGTGGGGCGAGATAGTCGGCCCAACCTTGTTGCATCCACTTTAGGGCATCGGCGTACAGGCGATCGTAAGCATCTAATCCTTGAGCCTTGGGAGGCTGTCCAGGGCGATAAATCCCAAAAGGGCTGATGCCAAATTTGACATGACGTTTCGTGGCTCGAATCCCGGTGGCAAGGCGCTGAATCAGTTGATTGACATTCTCCCGTCGCCAATCTCCCAAGGAGAGTGTACCGCCTTTTGCTTGGTACGCCTGATAGGTTTTCTCGTCTGGAAATGGCTGATTTGCGAGCGGATAAGGATAAAAATAATCATCCAAATGTATCCCATCTACGTCATAGCGGCGAACTACGTCCAAAATCACGTTGTAAGACAAATCTTGGACTACTTTTGCTCCTGGGTCCATCCACAGCTCATCTCCATACGGTAGAACGGCTTCTGGATGCGTTACCGCAATATGGGGAGCAGCTAAAGATTTGTCTTGTCTATCGGTTCTAGCGCGGTAGGGATTGAACCAAGCATGAAACTCCATATTGCGCTGATGGCATTGCGCGATCGCAAACTCCAAAGGATCGTAGAACGGCTCTGGGGCTTTTCCTTGCGTCCCGGTTAACCAGCTACTCCAAGGCTCTAGCTGTGAAGCATACAGGGCATCTCCTTCTGGTCGCACTTGCAGAATCACCGCATTGATGTTCAACGCTTGGAACTGATCTAATAATCTGACAAACTCTGCCTTTTGTTGCTCTACAGATAGCTTTGAAGAAGAGGGCCAATCGCGGTTCCAGACCGATGTTACCCACACGCCGCGGAATTCCCTGGTATGAGATACGGCGGCAGTGCGCTGATAATTCACAATGTAGTTGGATGAAATGACAGGTGCTTGTCCCAAATACACCAGGGTCTGATAGAGCAGGGCGGCAACTTCCGCTCTGGTGGCAGCTTGGGCAGGATTCAACCGCTTCAGGTCTGGGTAGTTGACGATCATCCCTGCACTGGTAGCCGCTGCGATCGCCTCAGTCGCATAGCCGGGAATTTGAGCTGCATCTTGATACACCGTTGGTAGAGCCGCTTTGAGATCGGCCGCAACCATTTTGTTGATGCCCAAGCCATTCACCAGGGAAACCAAAACCTGAGCCCGAATAATCTTTTCGTTCGGTTGAAACTGATTATTGGGATAGCCAGACAGAAACCCCGTTTCGTAAGTTTTCTGGATGGCTGTTCGCGCCCAGTGGGTAGTAGGCACATCAACAAACGGCACATAGGGACGAATGGCGGGCTTGGGAAAGGTCGCTTGCATCAAAGCCGCAAACTCGGCCCGCGTGATGGATTGGTTGGGCCGAAAGGTACCATCCTCAAACCCTTTAATGATGTTACGGTGCGCCAAATTCTCAATAAAAGCACGAGCCCAATGAGTTTGAATATCCGGGAAGCGAGCAGTCGTGTAAACCATCAGTAACCTCAATGTAAATGCAGCGACTGGTTTATATTTTTCCCAGGCCAAGCACGCTCATTTGCACTCGGCCTAGAGCCAAATTAGTACTTCCCCCAAGCTGCCTGGTTGGTAGCGATTGCTAGCTCATCTATGAGCCGTAGATTGGTACGAGTTTAGCGCCAGAATATACATCTTCTGCACTGCATCTAGAATCCCTTAAACTTGCTCCTGTTCCTGACAGTACCAAACCCTATCTCTTTGGCAGCAAAGCTTGATGAAATTCGAGATAGGTGATTTTCCTCTAGCTATTCAGTGATATCAACTAGTTTGGTAAGCGCGATCGCACCAGAACGAGTTAGTACGCATAACAATAGTTACACCAAATTTACTTAACCTTGGCCTAAATAATTAATAACACTGTCGTACCACTTCCAGAGTAGCAGCTCTAGATTACAGAACATTGTCGTATAAAAAATAGCTTTGGGCTCATTAAAACTTCAAAGTAGCTCATACAAGCTTTTTGGAATCAGCTCCACAAGCATTAGACAATGATGGATTTAGGCTAAGCCTAGGTATTTATAAGTACTTTAAAATTAATTTCCTAGTATATTTTTTTGATAAATCATACTTAGATGCTTCGCTGTCTCCGTACAAATCATGTCAACTTATATACAGAGACCTCTTTAATAGTGCTCAGAGTAAAAAAATGAGCCGAGAAATACGTAGATAAAAGGTACTTTTGATACCTAAATTGATCTGTCTCTCAAGGGGTCTCAATCATCAACATTCACCCAATGAGAGCAATGAACTTCGTATCTAACCTTTGGAAAACCGGAACGGTTGCAGCGCTTGGTGCTCTTTTTTCGGTTGGCTTACCACTAGTAGTACGACCTGCGATCGCGAGCTATGCTCCGGAACAAGAACCCAACAATGATTTGTTTACAGAAGCCCAGAGCCTGGATTCCTTGTTTTCGCTCGATTGGGATGAAGACATTTTGAATTCTTTGGAAATCCCCCATGCCTCTATTTGGGGTAGTGGTTTTTCAGAGTGCATCACGCAAGATGAGTGCCTAGATGAATTCGACTTTTACTCATTCACAGTTCCTACAGGCAAGCGGACTTTTAGTTTCTTTGACATCGATCGCACAACTGGAGATCTAGACACTCAACTCTTTTTGTTCGATCGCATACCAGATTTGACTTTACTCGCTTTCAACGACGATGCTTTAGCCAGTTTAGGAGCTAAGGGTAGTCAGGCAAGTTGCTCAATTTTTGATCCCAACTTCTCTTGTGATTCTTTTTTGGGATTCAACCTGAGTAACCCAGGCACTTACTACTTAGGTGTCAACTTTATTCCTCCCGCTACAGCAGGCCGAATAGAAGGTAACTACACATTGCATGTTTCCTTACGGACTGAAGACGTGCCTGCAAGTGTTCCTGAGCCTGCTTCTGGATTGGGGCTTCTCAGTGTAGGTGCTCTAGGTGCAAGAGCGATCCACAAGCGAAAGAAAGCTACTGGTCTAGACCAAGCTGCTTAAACTTCACCTAATACTGTGATTAGGTCAAAGGAGCGATCGCCTGTAGAAGCAATATCAGTAAGCGTTGAAGATACAGGTATTAATAGTAACTTCACAAAGCTGCCGGGCTTCTAAGGTCTAGTAATACCAAGAGGAACAGGCGATCGCCTAAGCAATTCAGTAACAACTAGCACAAAGTTTTAGTGAAAGTTACGTAGGTACTTGCATTATTACCTCTACGTAGTGCTTCAATCAGAAGTGATCGACATCTACCTAAAGACGTAGGTATTTACCTCATCCATTCAGAGCTATATGACTAGAGAAAGGAATATGTTTAACTTCCCTCTAGCCATCTGGCGAAGTTGCCTTCGGCTAACTTCCAAGATGCCTAGATTTAAAGGGAAACCGTTTAAGCACTTGCGGATTGCCATTCTATTTGCTCTGGCAATTTTTGCAGGTCAGGCGGTTTCATCTACTTTATCGGCTCAAACAGTTTCTGACTCGCTGCCACCACTAGTTTCGCTGAGTACGGTTCCAGTCCCCAAACCACCTAACATCAGTGAATACATCAAGAACGAAAAAGCAGCGATCGCTTTAGGAAAATCTCTGTTTTGGGATATGCAGGTAGGAAGCGATGGCGTGTTAGCTTGTGCCTCTTGTCACTTTAGCGCTGGCGCAGACAACCGCTCCAAAAACCAAATCAACCCTGCTTTAATTGCTGGGGACAAAACCTATCAAATTGGTGGCGCACCTAACTACCAATTGCAGGTCAGTGACTTTCCCTTTCACAAACTGGTAAACCCCGATGACCGCAACTCAACGGTGCTAGCGGATGCCAACGATGTTTCCTCTTCTCAGGGAGCATTCAATGGGTTCCTAACCGAGGTGGTGCCCCGTAAATCAGCCGATGCAGGGACCGTTGAGACAGACAACGACTCCTTCGAAATACAGGGCATTAATGTACGTCGGGTAGAGCCTCGCAACAGCCCCACCGTCATCAATGCTGTTTTTAACTTCCGTAACTTCTGGGATGGTCGAGCGCAGCATGAATTCAACGGACAAAATCCATTTGGCGATCGCGATCCCAATGCGCGAGTTCTAAAAACATCAGGATCAAGTGCCGATTGGGTAAGAATCAGCATTAAGAATTCCAGCTTGGCTTCTCAGGCAGTTGGCCCACCGCTGAGCGGATTTGAGATGTCCTTCCAAAAGCGCGGATTCGCTCAATTGGCACGAAAAATGCTCTCCCTGCGTCCGCTCTCTAAGCAGCAAGTCAGTTCTACAGATAGTGCTCTAGGGTCTTCTAGCCGCTATCCTTTACCTGGCCTCAAGACCTCTACCTACGCCACCTTGATTCGCAATGTCTTTCAAGATGTGTGGTGGAACAACACCAATACGATCGTAGAGTTTGATGCCAACAATAATCCAGTCTTAAAACCTCATCCTGGAACTCCTTTGGCAAGTAATCAATTTACCCAAATGGAGTACAACTTCCCCCTCTTCTTTGGTTTGGCAGTCCAAGCTTATGAAGCGACTTTGGTCTCTGACCAAACTCCTTTTGACAAATATGCTGTCGGAACCACTAGCGCTCTGACTGCCCAACAGAAGCACGGCTTAGAACTCTTCGAGGGTAAGGCAAAGTGTATTAACTGTCATAGTGGTCCAGAGTTTACCAACGCTTCTGTAGCGAACGTCAAAAACCAGAAAATCGAACGGATGCGGATGGGCGACAACAACGTTGCTGTCTATGACAATGGCTTCTACAATATTGCTGTGCGACCCACTGGGGAAGACTTGGGTGTAGGTGGTACCGATCCATTTGGTAAGCCGCTATCGTTTAGCAAGCTGACTCAGCAAGAAGTGGCTGCGGGTGCGCCTGCTCCTGTCTTGGAGGGTGTTCCTGAAGAAAACATTGAGGCAGCACCGCTAGACCCGAATGAGCGAGTTGCCGTGAATGGAGCCTTCAAAACTCCAACGCTGCGTAACGTGGAACTCACTGGGCCTTACTTCCACAACGGCGGTCAGCTCACTCTACGTCAAGTGGTGGAATTCTATAACCGAGGCGGAGACTTCCACGAAGCCAATATCAATGACTTGGATCCCGATATCGTGAATCTGGGTCTAACTGAAACAGAAAAGGATGATTTGGTCGCTTTCATGAAAGCGCTGACAGATGAGCGAGTTCGCAACCGCAAGGCACCTTTTGATCATCCTCAACTGTTCATTCCCAATGGTCATCCCGGTGATACTCAGTCTGTTACTAATGATGGCACTGGCAATGCAACGGATAGCTTGCTCAATATCCCTGCGGTGGGAGCTAGCGGTGGTAAGCCATTACCCTACTTCTTGAATGTTTCACCAATGGCTAATTTGACCCCTACAACAACCACATCAACTACCAGTACTAATTCACTGGAGGGCAGCATCACTCAACAAGATTGCCCAGCAGGCACCACGTTAAAGTTCATCTCTGGTGGCTATGCCTGTATGTAAGCGATCGCTGTAATCCAGATCAAGCAGTTCTCCTAGCTTTGCCTAGCTTCTCACAGGAAGCTAGGTTTTTTATTGGCCCCGGAGGGTGTACAGCATCACCGCCAAAGCTCCTACCCCTAAAATAATCATTAGACCCGCAGGCATAAATTTGCGAGTTTTGGTCCAGCGTCCCACAAACACAATGATGAGTAGAGCAGTAATCGCAGCGGCTAAAGGCAAGCCCCAAGCGTATCCTTGCAGTTGTAGCACTGCCGCACCGATTAGCAGCAGGCCACTGATGCTACCAGAAATGAGGGATGCTTTACTTTGAACTTGGAGGAAGCCCACGATTCCCCCGATAATAGCTAAAGTTCCGTAGGCGATCGCGGCCAAAATACCTGGGTTAATCACAGCTGATTCCATAAGGTCAATTCCCTGGCTATCAGGGCTGAAGTTTGTACACTTAGTCCAGAGATTAACGGACGATCGCGCATTCCTCAAGTAAACTACCTGATTCATTCATGGATGCCCAAACTGTTGCTTCAGTTCAATTTATCCAACGTCAAGCCGCGTCCCTCCTGCTATACCAATTTTTATTTGAGGAGGAAGTCGGTCGGCGGTTTGTAGAACTGTTGCAAGCCCTACGCCACACGGATGTAGACGGGTTGGCTTGCGTGCAAGCCTATGGGCGCTGGTTTCAATCTTTGGCCGCGAGCAATCAAGGCTGGCAAGAATACCTGCTGATGCAACTCCTCAAGGCTGATAATCCCTTCTCGCGGCGCGTGCAGCAAACGGAATTAACCGAACTACCTCCGGCTTTAGTCACAGCCGCTCGGCATGACTTGCGGGTGCTGCAAACGCTGTATGGCTGCACGAGCTATCGCTTGAGCCAATGGGTGCAAGTAATAGCCCAGTTGCCTGCGGCTCCAGTTTCCTGGGTGGATGACTTGACCTGCTTTAGCCCTGCGATCGCCTTGCATACGGATGAAACTATGCAGGAGCAACTGCTAATCACTAAGCTGCAAACGATGGATGATTGGTCGGATGCCTTGGAAGATTTGGCGGCCTATTATCAACGGTTTGGTACTGGCTTCTTTGCGGAATATTGCGCCTGTCGCTGGCAATCTGGAAAGTTAGTGGGAATTGCTCACCCTGACCCAATTCGGCTCACTGATCTAGTGGGTTATGAGGCAGCACGGGAAGCTTTAATGAAAAACACAGCCTTTTTGCTGTCTGGTTACCCAGCGTTGCATGTGTTGCTCTACGGTAGCCGTGGTTCTGGCAAGTCGTCCCTAGTAAAGGCGTTGTTGAATGAGTACAGTGACTTGGGGTTGCGCTTGATTGAAGTCGCCAAGTCTGACCTGAAAGATTTACCTGTGATCGTGGAGCAACTGCGGAATTTGCCTCAGAAGTTCATTGTTTTTGTTGATGATCTGTCGTTTGAAGAAGATGATGATGCTTTCAAATCCTTAAAGGTGGTACTGGAAGGCAACTTGACGGCTCGAGCGCAAAATGTTGTCGTTTATGCCACATCCAACCGACGGCATTTGGTACGCGAGTTCTTTGGCGATCGCCCCCGACCGAAGGATAGTGACGAAATCCACAATTGGGATACGGTGCAGGAGAAGCTATCTTTTAGCGATCGCTTTGGCCTAACTCTAACCTTTGAGCCTGCTAACCAGGATGTGTATTTGCAGATGGTGCGACACCTCGCGGTTCAGGCAGGAATTGCCATCAGTCGCGAAGAGTTGGAGTTCCAAGCCTTGCAATGGGCAACGCGCCACAATGGTCGCTCTGGCCGTACCGCTCGGCAATTTATCGACTTCTTGCAAGCAGATTTAGCGCTTTCTAGCTGACTTGAGAGACCCCTCCCCGACGCGGAGAGGGATTTCATGCTCTAAAAACGATAACCCGCTCCTACCTGAACTCTCACGGGAGGATTGGTGTCAGCGCGATCGCGGTTGAGCCTCAATTTGGCATCTCCGTAAATCACAATGCCATCACTCACGGCTGCTTCTACGCCTGTAGTCAGGACGACGCCATTGCGATCGCCTAGCGGTGTGGCTTGTTCTGGCGTTTTGACGAAGGTATATCCTGCTCCTGCATAAATGTTGGTGTTGTCAGTCACAGCGAGGTCGTAGGAGAGCATTGGCATCACGGCCTTGACTTCTTTATCCACCAAGAAGACAGATCCTCGCGCTGAGATTTTGCTATTGGGCAAATCCAAGCGGCCTTGAAACTGATTTTCGATCCCGACGCTGGAATTGTCAGTAGGCTCTTGCCAAAGCTCTGATGGAGACCAAGTAGGGCTACCATCCCAGGTTCCTGGCTCTATGAAGGATTGCAGCATTTCGTTGGTTTTGCTGCTATCAACGGTCACACCAACGTAGCTACCCTGCATCCCTTGAGGCTGAGCGGTAGAGGGCTGGGCCAGCAAAATTGTGGGGGCGATCGCTAAACCAAAGCCAATCAGGGAAGGGAGGGGCAAACCTAAAACTGATTTCATAAGGTTTCGACTAAAAGCTACGTCATGTTATGTCATCCCTTACAGGGTAGCGCTGATTTCTTCAGGAAAGTTATTGAGGGGGCGATCGGAGTTATTGAACTCTACTTGCTGTTAGGTAAAGCACATGAGGTTTGCGCGCATCCATAGGTTGAGGATCACCTAAAACTAGCTTTTTCTGTTGTAAGTCAATAACAATCTGCGTTTTGCTAGGATAGTATTGCTGCACAAAGTCAATAAAGTTGTCTATTGTGCAGGTTTTATTGGTTCCGCCCATAAAATCTTGATGAAACTGATCATGGACTTCGCAAGCTAAAGTAATCAAGTTACTTTCAATATCTGCCAAATGCGGATAATCGCGTTGTGAGTACAGATGGTGAGCTGCTAACTTTAAGCCCTTTTCCATGTAGTTCTTTTTCTTCCCAGTGACCTTGCATGTATGACCATCACGCTTTTTAACGTGATCCTTAACATTCTGGATCCGTTTTTCACGGTTTATAATCTGAGAAACAATATCATCAATCTGTGGCTTAATTACCTCACCGACCTCCTTGCACTCTTCCTTTCGATTCTTTTTTGTTTGACATTCTTCAAAAGCCTGCGCTAGCTTGTAGATGCCTGAAAGAGAGAAGTAAAGCCCACCATCATCAACGAAATCTTCGTAATCCTCACCTTTAATCAAAGGATTTTGAGTCCGTTGAGTGTAGTCAGCCATTTTTGTTAGATAGTCAGAGCGTGTTCCAAAAATGGTTACAACATTAGCTCTTGAAATAAAGAATTGGTTATTTCTTTTAACTAAAGACGAGCAGTTGTCTAGGATCTTTCTTCTAATAAAACTCCTGCGAATCTCTCTTTTGGTATGTAAAAACCATTCTTTTACCCACTGCCAAAAGCTCTGCTTTTGAGTTGCTTCTAAGTAGCGGGCTATTGTGTAAGCTCCTGACTGGGTATATTCTCGCAAGCCGTTAGAATTTATAACAATTTTATAGTCTTTGCCTTTAATTAATTCCCACTCATCATCTAGAATTGAATCAAATAACTTTTCAATTCCCATCAATTCATCAGAAGTAATTTTTAATGTTTTGATCAGCTCTTGGCAAGTAATGTATGTTTCTGCCATCGTTAGAATCTCTCAGTAAGGCTTTTATAGAACACAGTCAAGCGATTAAAGATTAGAGCATCCCCAGTTTTGGTGTTATCTGGGTGATAAATCTTGCTTAGGTCTCGATAAGAAGCCTTAATATCTTCAGTCTTGGCTGTTTTAGGATCTAAACCAAAAGCTTTCCATGGCAAATCATACTTGAGGATATTAACCCCATTAATACACCCGTATCCCTGCTCGTTTTCTTCACCTGGTAGAACCCCAACCAGCTTTCGGTAAAGTTCCTCCCAAGCTGCTTTCTTGCTCAGATCAAGCTTACCCATGCCACTGGTCGCCATTTGGAAATTCCCAGACTTCTTCAGAGTGGTTGTATCCTTGACGCTGAAGTGCTGATAGATTGCCTGTTTGAGTTTGGGTAGAGAAAGACTTTTAGCTATCTCCTTTTCAAGCGCAAATAGAACGAGGTTCTTTAAGACCGACTCACTATATCCATTCTCTTCAACCAATCGTTGAATTTCGGATTCTACTCTTTTGGTGAGTTGTTTTTTAGCCATTTTGAGTTATTCCGACAAGGAATCAAAACAGTGTCACACAATAACACTGTTAATTGGTATAAGGGGACTTTGCTTGCACTTCTTTCAAGATGGAAATACACGCCTTACTAAGTGTTCCCCACATCAGGTCAAAAAACTGGTAGTTCTGGATAAAGTTCTTAAGAAGAGAATGGCTAAATTTATGAAGAAGCGATCGCCCTTCCTTCAATTAAGCGAATATAGAAAATAAGTGCCGATCGCGAGACGTAGGGAAAATTGATGAGTTACCTACAGACCAAATTGCCGACAGATACCTGGGTTGCTGCCTCTTGGGAGGATTATTTGCAGGCGATCGCAAATCCTGCTTACGAAACAGCCAGAGGTTACTACTACAACGGCCACATGAGGATAGAAATGCTGCCAGTCGGTCACGATCACGCTGCTGCTGATTCCGCGATCGCCCTAGCAGTCAATCTCTTTGGGATTGCCAAAAACATTGCCCTCAAGAGCCTCAACAACTGCACCTATCGCAAAGCCAACCACCAAGAATGCCAGCCTGATATTTCTTACTACATTGGGCCACAAGCTCAAGCAATTCCTTGGGGCACCAACATCATTGATCTAGACCGCTATCCCGCCCCCGATTTAGTCATCGAAATCTCCAGCACCACCTTACTCGCCGATCAAGGAGCCAAGCGCTTACTCTACGAAGACTTAGCCGTAAAAGAATACTGGATTGTAGATGTCCAGCAGGGGCAGATTCTCGCCTTTGCCATGCTGCCCGCCAATCCGCAAGATGGCATGGCTGAGCAAGGAAGTCGGCGGATTCGCGAATCACAAGTTTTACCAAGTTTAGCCATATCCGTTTTAGAAGAGGCATTGCAACGCAGTCGGCAAATGGACCAGTCTCAAGTAGGGGCTTGGTTACTGGCTCAGTTTCAGTAATGGGGGCGATCGCACGTACAATCAATAATGGGGGCGATCGCACGTACAATCAATGGGCATAGGGTTTGAAGGACTATCGAGACATTGCCTCCATGTGCCAACTGTTGGGAATGAACTGCAACGTACCCACCGACATCTGCTTTTCATTTGAAGGCTTCTCGGCACGGGGTGGCAAAACAGATGAACACCAAGATGGCTGGGGAATCGCCTTCTTTGAGGGGTTAGGATGCCGTTTATTTCTAGATGAAAAACCCTCCTCCACCTCCCCCATAGCTGAGCTAGTGCGGCAATATCCGATCAAATCTACCCATGTGATTGCCCATATCCGTAAAGCAACGTTTGGCGGAGTGGCACTAGAAAACTGTCATCCTTTCCGGCGGGAACTGTGGGGGCGCTATTGGATCTTTGCTCACAATGGCGACTTGCCCGACTTTTACCCAGAAAGCAATGGCTTTTACCGTCCGGTAGGACAGACCGACAGCGAACGAGCTTTTTGCCTGATTATGAATACTTTGCGGCAAGCCTTCCCAGAAGACAAACCGCCCCTAGAGCAACTTTATCCAGTCTTGGACGAAGTCACTCGCACGATCGCCCAGCAAGGCAGCTTCAACTACTTGCTCTCCGACGGTGAACACTTCTTTGCTCACTGTTCTACCAAGCTTTGCTACATTGTGCGTCAGGCTCCTTTTGCGGCAGCCCATCTAATTGATGCTGACCTCACCGTGGATTTTCAGGAGTTGACTACCCCCCGCGATCGCGTTGCCATTATTGCCACTGTGCCGCTCACCGATAACGAAGTTTGGACATCTTTTCAACCCGGAGAGCTACTTGTCTTTCGGGATGGCTTACCGCTGAAACCAGAGACAGCTATAAACTCAACTGGCGATCGTCCAACTTGACCCAGCCCAGGTTAGTCCAGTTTTAAGAGTGTGTAATTGCGCGATCGTAAACTTTGGTTTCAATGTCATGAAACCGATAAAATCCGAGTATTCTGTTAATAGAAGCTAATTAGCTTCTGAGACGAGTAAATCGTTACGTTGCACGTCAAGAGGAGGTTAAAAATTAATTCCTCATCCTGTTTACTGGACCAAATTACCGCTGCATTTAAACTGGTTCTTGGTATTTCCTCTCCACTTTAATCGGGAGCTCTGTTGCTGATAGCTTCACTGAAATTTACGCTTCAATGAAGTCTTACATCAGCCCAACTCCAAGTAACCTCAACCTATTTGGGGAAGTCAATCACAAGAATCGTTCTGGGTCGTAAGTAGTCCAGTTTCCGATCGATGCAGATTACAAGTAAGTTCCTTTGTGAATTTATCGACCGAAATTACAACAGCATCCAATTCTGTTTCTCATATCTCCCTTCTGGATTAAAAGAGAGCCTTGTTGCTGATACCTTTGTCAGAAAGATTTAGTTTAAATCTTTTTCAGCACAACTCTAGGCAAGCTCATCGTATTGGAGGAGATTATTGTAAGGAACGATTCTGGGTGCTGTTGTTGTTTGTTGATTTAAAGAATGGAATTAAGTGCTTTATTAGCTAATTTCCTAGTTCGAGATATTGCAGCTACGGCAATCACCTTTGCGATCGCCCTCAGTTGGCTCAAGCTAGTAAATACGCTGGCGCAACGAGGCTGGCTAGAACAAAAACTCAGCCGCAAAATTATTCATATTGGGACAGGGCCGTTGTTTGTCCTCTGCTGGCATCTCTACAGCGAGCAGGCGATCGCGCGGTATTTTGCAGCCCTGGTACCTCTCGCAATCACCCTTCAGTTTTTAGCGATCGGCACCCAGCTCATTGCCGATCCAGCGACTGTTCAAGCCATGACCCGTGAGGGCAAGCCCGCCGAAATTTTGCGGGGACCACTGTATTACGGCATTGCCTTTATTTTCTGCACAGTGTTGTTCTGGCGCAATTCCCCTGTCGGCATTTTGGCTTTAATGCTGATGTGTGGCGGTGATGGCTTAGCAGATATTGTGGGGCGACGACTAGGCAAACACAAGTTACCCTTTAGCTCTCATAAAAGCTGGGCAGGCTCAACAGCCATGTTTTTGGGCAGTTTCGGATTTGGCTTAGGATTTCTAATGCTCTTCAATCACTTGGGCCACTTTCAACTACCTCTCAATTTTGCGAATACCGCAGGTGCAGTAGCAGCGATCGCGTTTGTGGCAACTCTCGTAGAAGCTCTACCATTCCCAGATATCGACAACATCACGCTGGTGGGAGTGGCGATCGCAATGGGGTTGTGGCTGTTGTAGCATTCTGCTACTTGCGTTTTGGCTTCATGGCCCTCGATTCTATGGTCAAGGTCGGGATGTCGTGCAGCTCTGCATCACTGAGGCTGTATTGTTCGCAGACTAAGCTCAGCCGCGTTCCAGTTGTTTTCACCGCATTGACAGAATGGGTCAAATCCCCTTGAAAATACACCAACGTATTGGCTTGAGGTTTCACTTGCCCCACCTGCTGCTTTTGGCGACGTAGCACTAATTCTCCGCCCTCCAAATTGGCTGGTACCTGCACATAAAGCACGCTCACTGCCATTGGTGGCTCAACGGTTTTGCAGTAGGACCGCAACGAGCGATCGATATGGGGGTCAACGCGGGAGCCTTCCCCCAATAACAAGGGGTTGAGGTAAAAAGCGTTGCAGTTGGGCAGTAAGGCTCGATCGAGATAAGGCTTAAAGAACGGGAATTGCTGCTCTACCTTCCCTAGTTCTGAGCGTTGAAACACGATTGAGAATCCTTTGGTTCCTACAAAGTCACGATTGAGATTATTCACCGCTAAATAAGAGCAAGCGAGAATCTGACCTCGGAGGTCGCTAAGGTACTGAGTAGGGAAAACATCCCGTTCTTGAGAATAGTATTTCAAGCGCCTGAACTAATTTAGGTTGAAAGGTTGAGCGTTTACTATGTTACCCCTCCCTCTTGGCGCTCAACCACTTAGGGCTGCAATTCCTACTCTGTTACTGCCCGCGCCACTGGCGATTGGAAAAGCGCCTGAAAATTCGCTTGCCGTTCTGCTGCGGGTTCGGGGGTATGCTCCCAGAGGCTTTCGTAGTAGAAGAAAGATACACCCAAACCGCGATCGCGAGCGGCTCTGACTTTTGACTGAATCAGCGACATCGGCATGGGTTTGTTTCTCAAGCCTGTCAGCACCCCAACTCCTGTGGGAATTTTTTGGCTAGCTTCTTGAAGTTCCGAGCGGGCGATTTGTCCTAGGAAACTCTGCATGTCAGGACGATACACCTGTACGATCAGCTCATCTACAATATCCTTCCGTACCCAACTCAACCAGTCTTGCAGATAGCCACTATAGGCCGAATCATAGGGGTTAGGAGACACAGAGAAGATCGCATTTGGCTTTCTCTCCTTGACTGCTTTATTTAACTGAGCCATGAAGGCCGTAATTTTATCAGCCCGCCAGCGCACCCACTCTGGATCACGAGCATTGGCTGGAGCGTCTTTCTTGGTTTCCTTTTTGTATAAAGCTAAGGTATGGCGGTCGTAACCGAACTCAACAGGCAAGCTCATGTGGTCATCAAACTGGATGCCATCGACATCGTATTGAGTTACCGCTTCTAGCACCAGATCGCTAATGAACTGCTGCACCTCTGGCAAGAACGGATTCAACCACATCACCTCACCAGCATCAATCTCTGTGGTTAGGCTGCCGTCGCGGCGGTGGGTGAACCACTCAGGACGATTGGCGGCTAACTCCGAAACCACAGGTGCCATGAAGCCGAACTCAAACCAAGGGATCACGAGCAATCCTTTTTGATGAGCCTGAGCTGCTAGATCAGCAAGGATATCCTGTCCCTGCAAGCCTTTGCGTACAAAAGGTTGAATTTCATGGCGTTGAGCCACAGCGCTGGGATACAGGACATACCCTGAATTCCAAATCACCGGGTAAAGCGTGTTGAAGTTCAATCGAGCCAGCTGACCGACAGCATCTTGAAGCTTAGCCTGATCTCTTAGGATGTCATTATCATTCTCGGTTAGCCAAACTCCACGAATTTCCTGGTGGGGCTTCGGCGTAGGTTGTGGAACGCTGACCTCTGGCAGCGGCACCTCTGGAAAAGGCATTTCTGGAATTGGACTTTGCGCGATCGCTTTGGTGGGCTGACCCGCTAATAAGATAGTCAGGGACGCTGCTAAGCAAAATAGGAAGCAGGACTGGAGCGACTGCCGCCAGCTTTTAGACAGAAAGCGTAGTGGTCGTTTCATTGGTTTGAATGAGTGCTCTACCCAGTTGTGCGATCGCATGCTTTCGTAGTGAAATCCAAGTCAACTATTGTATAGGTATTTGTAGTTACAGCAAAATTGCTCCGCAAACCGGACTTACCCAATAAATAATTGTGGTTGGTTGAGCACTAAAGCCATTGCGTCTCAAATTTGTCCAGGCCATTGCCATAAACGAAATCCCCATACTGTCGCCAGTGAACTAGCTCTGGAGAAGTCAGGGATGCAGTTTGTAAGACGCTAAGATTTGCAGTCAGTTCCGTCAAGTTGGCAGGTGAAGTCAAAACAACTGAAATCGCCGAGGGATGTAGCGAGAAGCGATAGCAGTCAGTGGCACTAGAAGGATCATGAGGCCAATCGGCTGGCGATCGCAATAGAGTGCCCCAGCGGGTCGCAGTAAATGCCACTACTGGGATACCTGTTTGAACTGCCGTCGGCAAAACATCTACTTCTGCTTTACGGTGCGCCATGTTATAGCGATGCATCAAGACATCACAGCGCTGATTTTGGATCATATCCAGAGCAATCGCTCGGTTATGGGTACTGACGCCAACATAGCGAACATATCCTTGTGCTTTCCATTCGTATACCTCCTCTAGCGCTGCTGCAACCTCGGTAGGGTTATCGCTAGGAGACACATATTGTGCAAAAAAGATATCTACTACATCAACCGCTAATGTTTTTCTTACTTGATCTAGATACTCTCGAAGGGTAGTAGAGCTGCGTTGTTCACTGCCTGTGGCGATACATAAATTTTCTCGTTGAGCGATCGCCAGTAATTTCAATGCCTCTAAAAAACGCTCAGAACCCAAGTTGTAGAAGAAAAAGTAGTTAACCCCAGCCTCAAATGCTTGAGCTATACAAGCCGATTCTTGTACTCGTCGGCTAGCTAAACCCAAGCAACTAATGGGATTTCCAGCGATCGTTTTTAGTTCCATATCTATGTCAAAAAAGTCTGCGATCGCTGCGTGAAGGGACTGATGCCTCACAATATCTTCACAAAAATCACGTATCTGTTTACCTAAAGAGTTGTCGCTAGTTTTGCAATTAAGCAGCTCAAAGCTAGCGACAACTCTTTAGATACTGAACCCAGCCAGTTAAATGAGATCTCTGGCGAGGTTGACGTTCAACCCAACTAATAGATTTTCAAATTTTCGGTTGTTTTGCCCGAGCTAAATCGTACCAGATAGGACCATGAATTCTAATTTGTATGAGTTTCTGTTACTTCTTTGGAATCTGCTGCGGGTGGTTCGTCTGGCTGGGCATGGGAAGCAACGTTAGCCTTGACAGTCACAGCGCGAACGCCTTTGATTTGTTTTGCTAAAGGTTCGATTTTTCTCAATTGTTGATCATCTACTACGGTTCCAGCGATCGTGACTGTTCCTTCTTCCGCAGTGATAGTTAATTCACTTTGAGGCAGATTAGCTTCTAACTTTGAGCGCACTTCACTTTGTAGATCACCATCGGCTCTGATAGCATCATCTCCGGTGGCATCATTGCGCTGCTCACGGGCACGAATATCAGAATTTAATTGCCTTCTTCGCAGTTCGGAAGTAGCATCATTTTGGTTTTTTTGAGCAACAGGCTCTTTTAAGTTGCTCTCTGGCTGTGTCGCTGTATCCGGTGAACTGTTACTGGTTCTGGCAGTATCACAAGCTGTTAAGCCCAGTAGCAAAACACTACTCAGAAACAATGGAGTTAACGTCTTCATAATTTTCTTTGCAAAGCTGATTATTTATCAATTATTATTTGAGGGCGATCGCTGACCTAAGCCTCAAAGCTAATCTGAGAGGGGCGATCGCTACCCGTGAAGATAAAGCTTAGATCCGATCCTGAGGCAGGCGATCGCGGTCTGCATTCACAGCGGGATGCCCTTCTGTCTCGACCCGAATTTCTTCGCGACGTACTGTATCTTCAAGACTGACCACCTCTCGGGTAACTTCCTTCCGTAGGCTGACCTCTTCGCGAACAAACACCTCTTTTTGAATGTTTGGTGTCTCCTCATACACTGCCATGCGGAAGATTTCTCCGGCTCGAAAGCTAGTCTCATCAAGTGCTACAGGTCGGTCAGCGTCCTCTATTTTAATCCGCTCCACAATAACGCGCTCTCGCTCAATTGAAGTTGAAACACTTTGGGTTTCTACGGCAACGTGCTTACCAACAGAGACTTCCCCTGTCTTTTGCCGAGTCTTATCTGGCACCAGCCGTTCTGAATACAAGTCAATAGATTGGATATTTTCTGGCTCAACTGTGGCGACTGTGGCGGCGGAGTTAGCTATTTCAGGTGACTTAACAGATGGCTCAGCGATGGCGGTGGAGCCAGCTCCTCCGGAGTGCTGGGTATCATAGATGCCCCACTCCTCAACACCTCGATGCTGGAGGATCGCTTCAGCGCGACGCAGGTCTGCATCTGTGCCTTCCACTATGACCATGTATTGTCCTTGAGCCACGCGATCGCTATAGACTTTAGCCCGATCTTCAGGGATGCCTAGCCCTACTAGCCCGCCCAGCAAGCC
The DNA here is from genome assembly GCF_014695385.1 of Trichocoleus sp. FACHB-46. Taxonomy (NCBI): domain Bacteria; kingdom Bacillati; phylum Cyanobacteriota; class Cyanophyceae; order Leptolyngbyales; family Trichocoleusaceae; genus Trichocoleus; species Trichocoleus sp. FACHB-46. Next base: position 106,715 of record NZ_JACJOD010000028.1, read on the forward strand.
GCCTGTAGCAGCGCCAATGGCCGTACCTGAGAGCGCTGTAGCTAGGACAGTGGCTCCTGCTCCCGCTAGCATTACTGGCCCAATTCCTGGGATTGCTAAGATACCAAGACCCACTAGCAGACCTGCCAAACCACCCAACGCACCGCCCGTAATCGCGCCTGTCTTTGCACCTTCATCAGCTTTGTTGCCGACTTTGTTGCCGACTTGATGTGTGACTTCAGTGCCTGCCAGCCGCTCATCGTTGTGATTTGAGTCTTTCGCTACAACAGAAACTTTGTCCATCGGGAAGCCGCTGTCACGCAATTCTCCCAATGCGTGTTCTGCCTGCTCACGACTGGGAAATATACCGATCGCTCTTCTATGTTGTTCTAAAGGTTGTCCTAAAGCCATTTCTCCCTCCTGATTCATATGTTTTCTGAAAAAATTTATTTTTTAGAAGTATCTTCAGCAAGGTTATTAAGACTTAAAAAAAGAATTTAGGCGATCGCTTAAACCCAAGATTTTACTTTTCTAACCGTATGTTTATAAAACTGTTTTAATGACTACAACCCCTTAATCTTGCTCTACTAAAGTCTTTTGGGCATTCATCCATAGATGTAATCTCTTACTCCTCGGTCACTCATTTGGTAGAGATACTGACTTCGCTGAACTACAAAATAGTTGAGTTTGGTGGAGCTATTTTTGGGGTTAAAGCTGCCTATCTGGGAACTTTAGGCTCAACCCATCCATAGCGTGCTGCAAACAGCAGTTGAGCTTGTGTTTCTACTAGTCATCTCCCTAATCTCTTTTTTGCCAGGTATCTTTACAGGTCAAACCTTAGCTCGGCGGGGTTTCACCGCTGCCAACGCCCTACAGCACCGTCAGAAACAAGTGTATGTGATTAGCCTATTGTCACTAGGTGTTGGCACCCTACTGAGTATCGTACTAGTAGCAGGACGCAGCAGCCCTTGGGTGCCCAACTTTCTTTTGCTATATGTGGGAGCCTACCTTTGGGATGCTGTTTTGGCGGTTTGCTGCTTCTGCACTGGGCTGATCCTATCGTTGGAGTTACCTGGTTGGAAAGATATACAGCGCCTACAACAATTAGTTTTGTTTTTGGTGGTGAGCTTGTCGGCTACCTGCTTTTTGACGTACTACCAGTTGCCAATTGACAACTTGGTCCAAGCCGCTAGAGTTTCAGAGGAAGTTGTGCTGCAAACCACCCCTTACACATGTGCTGCTGCATCTATTGCCACCATCGCTCAAATAATCAAACCTGAGTCATCCGTCGCTGAGCTAGATGTGGTGAAACTAGCTGGGACTGACCGCACGGGTACCAGTACGATCGCGGAGATTTATGCCATGCGGGTTTTAGGGCTAGATCCTCAATACGAGCGTAATTTAAGTATTCAAGATCTAGTGAATCGTCAGCAACTAGCAATTTTGCATGTCATGGAGCCTGTAGGAGAGAGTAAGATCTCTCATGCGATCGCTCTATTAGCCATTGATCCTGCAAAACAGACCCTATTGCTGGGCAATCCCCTCTACGGTAGGCAAGTCAAAACCTTTGCTGAGATGCAAGACTATTGGCTGAAAGAGGCTGTGTTTGTCTCTGGCACACTAATTCAGCCAATCTAGACCAGTTCTTTTAGCCAGGTTTGAGCGACTTGGGGCGATCGCAAGTGAATAACTTTTAGATGAGCATACTCTGGTCGCTGTAGCAGGACGGGATACTCGCGTCGGCGCTTGTGATAGGTGCGAAATAGCCACAACAGAATCGAGTCTTGGCTCAGCGCTTTGGTAAGCGTCTCTCGGTTGCCACCCCATAGTTCTTCTTGAGTTACCACTCGTCGCACCGTGCGTCGCAATAGTCGCCCAAAGGTAGTAGAAAAGGGCAGATCCAACCAAACTAAAGTATCTGCTCTGGACCAAGTTAGATTTCGTACTTCGCTGTAATTTCCATCTACCACCCAGCGATCGCCACTCAAAGCTTCAGCCACTCGTGAGCAAAAAACATCGGTTGCACTTTCCGACCAATTAGGGTTCCAGTGCAAAGCATCCAACTCAACGTGGGGGATGTTCAGACGTTGAGAAATGTGCCGAGCCAGAGTTGTTTTGCCAGAACCCGTGGTTCCAACTACTGAAATACGCTGCATGCAACCCCTAGTTCCATGAAATCACTACTCAATCTCTACAAGCTTGTGAGAATCAATTCCCTGAGCCTGCTGAAGTTAGGTTGAGACCGCTCTCGCCCTTAATTAAACTTTTAGGGTTTTAGCACTGCCTTGCAATTTCGTCAATTTTGATACAACTGTTTCTGTTAGCAACTGGCTATATATAGTCTGGGTCATTCATTATTCTCGAAAAAAGCTTTCTAGAGAAGTTAAAAAAACTGAAAACTGTTACAGCTTCTAGGGTTCCGACCTATCCATCGAGATAAGTGCCTGGTCCGAGAGAAGCGGATCTATTAACTTTTATAGAGTTTGATAGGTTACACGGCGGGATAAAAGCCCGGGAGAGTTTACTGCTACAGCAGTTGCTTCTCTCCTGGGCTTTTTTGTTCTATTTCCTACAGGTGAGTTTGTATATGGCAACTATCGTTATCGGAAAATCCAAAGAATTTGTAGAGGTTCAATCTGCCTCGGTTCTTCGGCTCAGCATCGTAATCCTTCCCGCCTCAGGAGCTTTTTGCAATGCTCAGTACTGATTCAAAATCTCGTAAGTTGCCAGAGCGCGCTGCTCAACCCCAACCAACCCATCCAATGCTTTCTCCCACAGGTGCAAAACTAGAGGTTCACAATGTCTGCAAATCTTACGGTCTCAAGGGTAAGCAATTAAGAGTACTGGACGATATCAACCTACAGATTCACTCTAGAGAATTTGTCTGTTTGGTTGGTGCCTCTGGTTGCGGTAAGTCCACGTTACTCAATATTGTGGCTGGACTGGCTGCCCCTTCCTCTGGTGCGGTCTTTGTCGATAGTCAGTTGGTGACAGGTCGCCCTGGTTCCGATCGCGGCATGGTATTTCAGGGATATACCCTCTATCCTTGGCTGACCGTAGCTCAGAATGTGGCGTTTGGGTTACAACTCCGCCAAATGTCAAAAGCAGAACAGCGCGATCGCGTGGGTTACTTCCTGAATGTGGTGGGGTTATCAAAGTTTGCCAACAGCTACCCCAAACAGTTATCGGGTGGGATGAAGCAACGGGTGGCGATCGCACGAGCCTTAGCCAATGAGCCCGCTGTGTTGCTGATGGACGAACCCTTCGGCGCTTTGGATGCCCAGACTAAAGAACAAATGCAACAGTTCTTACTAGAGCTATGGGCGCAAACCCATGTCACCGTGATGATGATTACTCATGACATTGAGGAAGCTATCTACTTATCGCAACGGGTTTATGTCATGAGTGCCCATCCGGGTCAAATCAAAGCCGAGATTACGATTCAATTGCCAGAACGTCGAGAACTGGATATTAAACTTTCTCCCACCTTTGTCGATATTAAACGGCAAATTATTCATACTCTCCGTCACGATGTTGCCACAGTTTCTCTTTAGTTAATCAAACTCAATCAGATTCCATGCGTAAGTTCCCTTCTTTGATTCGGTTGCTGGGTTTAGCGTTCTTGTCTTTAGTCCTCAGCATTGCCTGCTCTCAGCAACCTAGTACTAATACGCCTCAATCTCAACCTTTGGTTTCTGCCACCAATAACTGGGTGGGGTATTCGGGTCATCATGTGGCTGTAGGCAAAGATCTTTTCTCCCAAGCAGGGCTAAAAGTTCAAGATCTATTTTTCCAGAGTGCTACAGAAGAGATGACCGCGTTCCTAGCAGGAAAAGTAGATATTGGTTGGTTTACCTCTGGGGATGCCATTCAAATGGCGGCTAAAGATCCTTCGATCAAGATGATCTACTTGGTAGACTACTCTAATGGTTCCGATGGCATTATTGGCCGTGGGATTAAATCTCCTCAAGATGTCAAAGGCAAAACGATCGCTCGTGAAAATATTTTATTTGAGAAAGTTCTGCTCCGAGCCTACCTGGAAAAAGGAGGGCTGACTGAAGCAGATGCGATCGTTAAAGATCTAGCAGCGGCTGATGCGGCAACCGCTTTCGCAGCCAAACAAGTGGATGTTGCCGTTTCCTATGAACCTTACTTGAGTAAAGCCGCACAGCAAGGAGGAGGAGAAATCATTTTCTCCACCAAGGATACCAATCTGATTGCAGATGTGATTGCGGTGCATGACAAGTTGCTGCAAACCCGTCAGGCAGATCTACAAACTTATCTCAAAGCAGTCGATCAAGCTGTGAAGCTTTTGAATGCAAACGATGCCGAATCTCTGAAGCTTGCAGGTACTAGGCTGGGGGTGAGCGCTGAGGAAATCAAAACGCAATTGGAAGGCGTAAAACTATTTGATTTAGAAGGCAATAAATCTGTCGGTTTCAATGCTAGTAATGCCAACAGTTTGATTGGCAATTTGGACATGACTGCCAAAGCCGCTTATGACTTTAAGTTTGTGCCTCAGGCTCTCAAGGTTGATTCTTTGTATGACGCTTCCATCGTGAAAGCAGCATAATCATCCATTGCTCATCTGTTCGCTATTATCATGTGCAACAAACCTGTCTGTGAGCATTGGTTTTCCACCCAACGAGTCCGAGACAACCTGTATTTGATTACAGAGCCTCACTATTACGCCTATAATCGCGCCAATCTTTGGCTAATCAAAGGCCAAACCCAAGATCTACTGGTTGATACCGGGTTAGGAGTAGCGAGTCTGCGGCAACATATTGCTGCCTTGATTGATAAACCTTTGCTAGCGATCGCCTCTCACATTCATTTCGACCATGCGGGCGGGCTATATGAGTTTGATCAGCGAGCCATTCATGCGTCAGAAGCAGAGGCTCTGCGGCGAGGTGATGATTATGAGGCGCTGTGCTTACCAGAGCAGGGTTGGGTGCAACCAGATCATTTCGATCTGCTACCTCACGCTGGGTTTACAGTCGAGCAATACACCCTCCGAGAGACTGAGCCTACTAGAGTTCTGCAAGAAGGAGATGTACTGGACTTGGGCAATCGCGCCTTAGAAGTGTTGCATCTACCGGGACATTCGGCTGGCTGTATTGCTTTGTACGATCCTGCTTCTCAGGAGTTATTCTCTGGCGATGTGATTTATGACGGTGAGTTGCTGGATGAACTGCATTGCAGCCACATTCCCACCTACACAGCCACCTATGAGCGCTTACAACAGCTACCTGTAGAAACGGTCTATCCCGGTCACTATGCTATTTTCGGCCAAGAACGCTATCACCAAATTATGCAAGACTATCTAGAGCGCCGCCGCCAACCGGGATGTCCAATAGATCTGGCTAGGAGTGCCAGACCATGACCCACCCAGACACCTCCACCAAGCAGCCTGTACTTTGGGAAGAACTGACTTGGGAGCAAATCACCCAACTGCGAGAAAGCGGAATCAACATGGTGATCCTCCCAATTGGAGCCACTGAGCAACATGGTCTGCATTTGCCAGTTGGGGTAGATACTTTCTCCGCGATCGCCGTGGCTCATGGGGTTTCAGCTCAAACAGGTATCCCCGTGTTACCTGCCTTACCTTACGGTTGCTCTCTAGGTCATTCCAAAAAATGGCCTGGAACGATCTCCCTACGCCCAGAAACCTTGGCTAAGTTAATTTTAGAAATTGCTGAGTGGGTTTATAGCGCCGGATTCCAGCGTTTACTCTTGCTGAACGGTCACGTCACCAACTGGGCACCGCTGCGTTGCGGCCTAGAAAATGTGCGGCACACCTATCCCGATCTCCGGATTGCCCTGCGATCGCTTTGGGAAATCACGCCTCAAATTCATCAGTTCTATCACCAGGATGCAGCTAATTTCCATGCTAACTGTGCCGAAACTTCAATGATGTTGGCGTTACGGCCAGATTTGGTGCAGATCGATAAAGCGCTAGATGAACCTGATCGCTCGGCTGGTTGCTTCTTCGCCTACACCGTCAATAAAGAGAGCGTTCACGGAGCGGTAGGAACCCCTAGCCAAGCAAATTTTAATTTTGGCAAACAAATCTTAGAGAGCTGTGTGGTAGAGCTAAGCGCCCAATTGCAACGAGCCATGTCGGAAGGAACCCCGCTCGAAGAGATGCCTCCCATCATTCAGTAACGCCCGACTTTGAAGGATAAAGAAGATGACTGAGACTCTAACTTCAGAATCACAAGCACTCAAAGAATCCCTACAAGATCAAGGTGTAAAGTATGCCCTAGCCAGTTTTGTCGATATCCACGGCATGTGCAAGGCCAAATCCGTACCGCTGAACCACTGGGGGCAAATGATGTCAGGGTCAGAGCTGTTTACTGGAGCTGCTCTGGATGGTGTGCCGCAGGATGTCAGTGACGAAGAAGTGTCGGCTCGTCCTGACCTCAACTCAGCAACTATCTTGCCCTGGAATTCAGAACTGGTTTGGCTGGCCAGCGATCTTTATCTCAAAGGAGAACCCTTTGAAGCTTGCTCTCGTGGCATCCTCAAACGAGTTTTAGCCGAAGCCGCTGCGATGGGATTTACCTTTAACCTTGGCATTGAAACCGAATTTTTTCTTCTGAAAGAAGGAGAAGATGGCAAAGTTGTGCCAGTGAGCGATCGCGACACCTTAGCTAAACCTTGCTACGACCTACAAGGACTGCTAGATAACTACACCTGGGTGACAGAAATTGTCGAGGCTATGAATAGCCTAGGATGGGATGTCTACTCCTTCGACCACGAAGATGGCAATGGCCAGTTTGAAACCGATTTCGCTTATTGTGATGCCCTAAAAATGGCCGATCGCTTTACCTTCTTCCGGCTCATGGTAAAAGAGATCGCTCGTAAGCATGGCTTTTTTGCCACTTTCATGCCCAAACCCTTTGCCAATCGGACGGGAAGCGGTGCTCACTACAATATGTCCTTGGCAGATATCCAGACGGGAGAGAATTTATTTTATGAGCCTGACGATACGCGAGGTTGTAAGCTCTCCAAACTCGGCTATCAGTTCATTGCAGGCATCCTCAAACATGCGCCTGCCATCTGTGCCGTCATTGCCCCTACGGTCAATAGCTACAAGCGGTTGGTAGCTAGAGGCAGTATGTCAGGTTTCACTTGGGCTCCCATCTACGTCTGCTACGGCAACAACAACCGCACTAATATGTTGCGAATTCCTTTAGCAGGGGGACGAGTAGAATGCCGCGCCGCTGATATTGCCACCAACCCCTATCTCGGTGCCGCCATGCTGTTAGCCGCCGGATTAGAAGGTATTCGGGAGGGGGTCGATCCAGGGGAGCCTCATGTTGAAAACATGTATAACTACTCGCTAGAGCAATTGGAGGAGATGGGGATTCGCTTTCTGCCGCGCAATTTAGGAGAAGCGATCGCGGCTTTTGCCAGTGACCCGCTGAGCAAAAAAGTGATGGGGCCGTTAATGTACAAATCTTACATTGAGTTCAAATCCCAGGAATGGAAGGAATATCACACCCATGTTTCCGATTGGGAAATCCAGCGGTACTTAAAGTTTTTCTAAACTCAGATTTCTTAAACATCACTTTTAGCCTAAGTCTTAACCCTAGCAGAGGTAATTTCGGTGACTCAATCCAGCCTAACGAATTCAGAACCTACTCGGGAATATCACTATTTGCAGCCCTCGACTTTTTGGAGTATCCGTCAAGGCTTTCCCAAATCCCTGTCTTTGCTGCTCATTGCTGTATCCCTGATCTTTCCGTTAGTGCTCTGGACTGTGGTTAGCTCTTTGGGCTGGGTATCGCCAATCTTTTTGCCATCCCCAGCCCTTGTCTTTCAAGCTGGCCTCAAACTGTTTACTGAAGACAGTCTAGCGTTGGATGTCTTAGTCAGCAGTGGCCGTGTCTTGGCTGGTTTTCTCGCAGCCGCAGTCATTGGCGTGCCCATGGGATTGGCAATGGGCACGTTCTACAGCCTGGATAGCTTGTTTGCTCCCTTGGTTGGTACTGTGCGTTATATGCCTGTGACTGCCTTTGTGCCGTTAATCGTGATTTGGTTGGGCTTGGGAGAGCCTTCCAAAATCTTGATCATCATGTTGGGAGTGGTGTTGTATAACGCCATTATGGTAGCGGATGCAGTGAAATTCATACCCAATGAAATGATCAATGTGGCTTACACATTGGGTGCAACTCGGCGGAATGTGGTCTTCAAAGTGATTATCCCTGCTGCCTTCCCTAGCGTCCTCGATACTCTTCGCGTCAATATCTCCGGAGCTTGGAACTTCTTGGTCATTGCAGAACTGGTAGCAGCACAAAATGGTTTAGGCTTCAAAATTATTCAAGCTCAACGCTTTCTGCAAACCGAAAAAGTATTGTTCTGTATTGCCCTAATCGGGGTGATTGGAGTCGTGATCGACTACGGCTTAAAAGCGCTTTCACAAAAGCTCACGCCTTGGGCTGACCAAATTCGCCATTAGTTTTCACGCAAGAGCATCACCTAAATCATCACTTCTACAGGTATCTGATGACGCTTCAATTTAATCCCCAAACAACCGCACTGATCTGTATTGATTTCCAAACGGGTGTGTTCACGGGTGAGGGTGGATTGCCGCATGTGGGTACAACCGAGGTTTTGCCAAAAGCTAAGCAAGTATTAGCTGCAGCGCGAGCCGCCAAGATGCCCATAATCCACTTTAAGGAAATCCATCGCAAGGAAATGGTAGACTTTGGCCGAGAACTCGATGGTGCGGAACCAATTCATTGCTTGGAAACTTGGCCCAGCACCGACTATTACTGCGAACTCGCCCCCATTGAGGGAGAATTTGCTATTGGTAAACGCCGCTATAGCTGCTTCTTTGGTACTGACCTAGAAATACTTCTACGAGGCTTAAAAGTTGACACCCTAATCTTGATGGGCACGATGACCAATGTTTGCGTCCACTACACCGCCGCCGAAGCCCACCACCGCGACTATCACTTTCATGTCATCGAGGATTGCTGTGCTGGTTCTGATTGGGAGGCTCACTGGGCGGCACTGAAGGCGATGGCATATCTACAACGATCGGCCCGGATTAAGCACGATGAATTTATCCAGGCAGCAAGATCGACATCCCCAACCGCGATCGCCTAAAGCATAACTACAGGACAGCCTGAGCCGCAGAATTAGATAGTGGCGTGGAGACAGTTCCGAAACGGCGGTCGCGCGATTGGTAAGTCAATAAAGCCTGATGAAAAGCAGCCCGGTCAAAATCGGGCCAAAGGATATCCGTGAAATACAATTCTGTATAAGCCAACTGCCACAGCAAGAAGTTGCTCAGGCGTAGCTCTCCGCTAGTCCGAATTAAGAGATCTGGAGCAGGAGTATCAGCTGTATCAAGATATTGCTCAATCAAATCTTCGCTCACACTAGCAGCAGACAGTTTTCCCTGTTCTACCTGTTCGGCCACCCGACGACAAGCCTGCGCAATTTCCGCCCGACTACCATAATTCACTGCCACATTAAATTGAATAGTTCGGTTGTGAGCCGTCATCTGCGTTGCATAGTGGATTTCCTGCTGCAAAACTTTTGGTAGACCTGATAAGTCTCCAATAAAAGTGATCTTTACGTCCTCTCGCTGCATCACAGCCAATTCCTGACGTAACAACCGCTTAAACAGCAGCATCAAAAAATTTACTTCTTCAGGCGATCGCCGCCAATTCTCAGTCGAGAAAGCATAGGCAGTCAGCGATTCAATCCCCCAATCTTTGCAGCAACGCAATAGCGCTTTGAGAGTTTTAGCACCTTGACGATGCCCCGCAACTCGTGGCCAACCCCGCTGAGTCGCCCAACGACCATTCCCATCCATAATCACCGCCACGTGACGAGGCAAGCGTTGGGGATCTAAATCGACAGGTAAAGACGAAAGAAATTTGGTGGCCATATAGGTTTTGATTCTCGGCTTATATTAATTACTCATCATCAACAGCAAGAGGCTTTTCACCCTTAGGATATTTTTCCTCCGGAACGCTGCACGAACATCCCTCAGCCTTCATCTTTACTAAACAGCTCCTGCAACTCCATAACCGTCAAACTCCTGCTCCACCCATAAAGACGGTGCAAAATTCGGGTACAGGTAAAAATAAACGTGGCTCGGTTACTCCACGACCAAGATTGCCACGCCAAGACATTCGTCATGCGATGAAGAGTGCCAACTAAGCTACTGCGGTTCTGGCTGTAAGTAAGCCGTCCTTGCATCGTTTGCAGTAGGGTGAGACCAATATGAGGCAGAGAAGACTCTGGAAATGCCCAAACTCCAAATCCCCAGAATTTAGTCATGTGATTGATCTCATCTCGTGCTAACTCTTCTAGGACTACCTGGAGCGGGCCTGTCGTATGCGCCATCAGCCAAAGATAGAGACAAGTGGCACCATATTCGGTTGCGATGCGATGGAGACCATGCCGATATAAATCGTTGCGGGGGTTATCAGACGATTGATAGGAGCGAACCGATCGCTGAGCTGGTATGACTTTCTCGCCTGTCAGTTGGGCGTACACCTTCATCAGGGCTGGCGTATGTTGTCGTTCCTCTTTTTCCCACAAGCCTGGCTCTACCAGAGAACCTTGCTCGTCTACAGTGCCGCCAACAAACCGAGCCAACTGGGGATGTAACTGCTCTAGATACAGCCGACTGGTCTGCGTGTATTGCCGAATCGGGGCTTCTGTGTCGATCGCGCCTTTGAGAATTGCCAAAAACACATCCAAGTCAACCCCAACCACTTGCTGACGGTCGATCGCTTGCCAATCGATCGGTTGCCAAGGTCGAGTTTGCGGGGTTTTGAACTGAGTCGGAAGATCTTCTAAGCGATCGCGCAAATGTTCTACAGAGAGATAGCGATTGATCAGAGCATCAATTCGATGCTGAATCTGCCAGAAATTCAGGTCTTGGTGGTACTGGCCTGCCAAATCTATTGAAGTTAAGTTCAATTGCAGCATTTCAACCATGTTTCTCTCAACTAGCTCTTTTTCTGTAGCTTATAAAGGCGCAGCATGCTTTGTCAGTCGGTTGGAGTCGGGAGTTTTGTCCGAGCAAAAAGTCGGAAAGTCGGAAAAACCGGATGAGCCGTTGTAGCCAAACTGAGTTGTCAGTCAGACTGTCACCTTGTACGAGGTAGACTAAATACAACTTTGCGATGTGGCTATCAATGGACGCTGAAGCAGTATTGGCATGGGTTGACACCCTAGTTCTGACCAAAACTGGGCAGCGTCTGAGCGATTTGCAGAAAACAATTCTGCGAAAAGTCTGGCAGGGACATAAGTATCTCGAAATCGCTGCTGACTACGGTTGCACTGAAGGGCATGTCAAAGATGTTGGTTCCGACTTGTGGAAGTTTCTCTCTCAACAAGTTGGTGAAAAGATTACTAAAACCAATTGCCGAACCGCGTTAGCTCAATATTTTCAAACCACCTCAATCACGTCACAAATTTCTCGCACTCAGTCTCTCTCGGCTCCTCCCCCATTCCATCCAGGCATAGCTCCAACCACAGAACCTACTAACTTCGTTGGACGGACAACCGCGATCGCACACCTCCATCGCTTAGCCAGTCAAGGAGCAAAGGCGATCGTCATTCAGGGAGAAGGCGGTTTAGGGAAAACTACACTGGCCCAACAATACCTGCAAGCCCAAGAATTTGAGGTAGTTTTAGAACTGTTGATGGCGAAGGAAACACAAAATATTACTTCTGCTGAACGGGTGGTAGAGGAATGGCTCCAACACGACTTTGGCCAAGAGCCCAGCGTAGACTTTGGCGTAAATTTAGGGCGGCTCAAGCGACAACTCCAAACTCGGCGCATTGGCATCTCGATCGATAACTTGGAGCCTGCCCTAGATTTACAAGGACGATTGTTAACCGCCCATCGCAACTATGTCGAGCTATTGCGGATCTTGACCGATGGCCGAGTCCGATCGCTGACCTTAATTACCAGTCGCGATCGCCTCTGTGAATCGAGCCTCAGCCTACTGCACTATCGGCTCCCCAGCTTAGATCAGGAGGCATGGGAGCAGTTCTTTCGGCATCAAGAGATTGCAATTAATGAATCAGTACTGCAAAAAATGCACCGGGCCTATGGCGGCAACGCTAAAGCAATGGGGATTCTCTGTGGTGCAATTCAGGAAGACTTTGTTCATGATATGGCGGCTTACTGGCGAGAAAACGACGGCGATTTGCTAGTGACTACCGACTTAAAAGATTTAGTCGCCAGCCAAGTCAATCGGCTACAAGCTCTAGACCCCCCAGCGTATCGGCTGTTCTACCGTTTGGGCTGCTATCGCTACCAAGATGTTCCCACCATTCCCACAGCAGCACTACTTTGTTTACTGTGGGATGTCCCACCGACGCAGCAGCGACAAACTATTGCTTCACTTCGCAACCGTTCTCTGATCGAACATCATAACGGGGGCTACTGGCTGCATCCCGTCATCCGGGCAGAGGCGATCGCCCGTCTACGAGCTAGTGATGAATGGGTCACTGTGAACCACAAAGCAGCAGAGTTTTGGACTACCAGTATCCCTGCGATTGAAACGACCAAAGATGCGCTACAAGCCCTAGAAGCCTACTATCACTACATCGAAATTAATGATTTTGAGGCAGCGGGCAGCGTGATTCTCAAAAGTAGAAATAATCAGTGGCAGCAGTTTCTCCCTCTGGGTAGCACCTTATATCGGATGGGGCTACTGCAACCGCTACTCGCTGCGATTACTCAAGTGATTCGCAATGTGCGCTCCGAGCGCAACCTCAGCGAACTCTACAACATCTGGGGAGATTTGCACTGGATTACGGGCAAAATTCATCAGGCGATCGCTTGCCAAGAAACGACGATGACGCTGGCTCATCAAGCCTTGCAGTCTCTCCCTGCTGCCCCTCAAACTCCAGCCGAGAAACATCAGCTTTACTACTTCAAAATGCTGAAAGTCGATTCCCTACTCAGCATTGGGCTTTACAAAATTGATCTGTGGGAGTTAGCGGATGCCGCCCGTTTGTTTCAGCAAGTAATCGCTCTAGCTCAAAACACCGAACACCACCGCTGGGCCGAAAAAGCCACTGTCTGTCTAGCTTTGGTCAATTCTTATTTGAATTTACCCAGTGCATCTCTCACGTTGGTGGAGACAATCTATCATTCCCTCCTGACCGAGCAGTTGGCAGAGCACAGCGGAAGATTTGCTTATTTCATTCAGATTCTGGGTCAAACTTATGTCAACTTAGGCAATTTCGAGAAGGCAAGGGCTATGCATCAGATGGCGTTGACCTTTTCTGAGGCAGGTTGCTACACCCAAATCAAAGCCAAAACTCTCAATGGTTTAGCCGAAATTGAGCGCCAACAATCTGCTTTTGATATCGCCCTCAATCATCACGCCGAAGCGATCGCTCTTTTAGAACAAATTGGTGCCAAATGTGACTTGGCTGAAGCTTATTTCCAGCTAGGACTTACTCACCAAAAAATGAACAATATTGTGAGTAGTCAAACCAACTTTGAGCGTGCCATTCAGCTATTTACAGAAATGCAAGCGCCTCAACAAGTGCTCAAAGTGAAGCAAGCCCAAAGATCATAGCGCTGCGATCGCGTCCCAATCAGCTCAGAAACCTAGACAGAATCGGGCGATCGCCCACTAGACTAGCAGAGGAGGCTTTTTCAACCGAGACGACTAGTAACTGAGACTATCAACTATGCATCATCAATCACTCTCTTTACCCCTGATGGGATGCGGCACTTGGGCCTGGGGCAATCGTTTGCTGTGGGGCTACGACGAGAGCATGGATGAGCAGTTGCAAGCTGTCTTTAACTTATGCGTCCAGCAAGGTGTGACGTTATTCGATACAGGCGATTCCTACGGCACAGGCAAATTCAATGGACGCAGTGAGCAATTACTCGGACAATTTAGCCAAGAGTACATTGGCCCCAATCAAGCAGAGATCTGTATTGCAACTAAATTGGCGGCTTATCCTTGGCGCTTGACGCGCAAAGCAATGGTGTCGGCGGGCCAAGCCTCAGCTCAGCGTTTAGGGAGAAACGTAGACTTAGTGCAGATGCATTGGTCTACGGCGAATTATGCACCTTGGCAAGAATGGTCTCTCTTAGATGGTCTGGGTGATCTATATGAACAAGGACTCGTCAAAGCGGTAGGCCTCTCGAATTACGGCCCGAAGCGCCTACGGCAAGTCTACCAAAGACTAGCAGAGCGGGGCATTCCTATCGCTACTTTACAAGTGCAATACTCGCTGCTGTCTACCTATCCCGTTACAGAGTTGGGATTGAAGGATGTCTGTGATGAGCTAGGCATCAAACTCATCGCCTATAGTCCTCTGGCTCTGGGAATCCTAACGGGCAAGTATTCTGAGCAAGGCCCCTTTCCCAAAGGTATTCGTGGGCTCCTCTTTAAGCAACTCCTGTCAGGTAGCCGACCGTTGCTAGATTGCTTACAAGCGATCGCCACCTCTCGTGACAAAACCATGTCTCAAGTTGCCCTCAATTGGTGTATTGCGAAAGGCACTATCCCCATTCCTGGTGCAAAAAGCGTAGAACAAGCCCAGCAGAACATCGGGGCTTTAGGATGGCAACTGGACACAGGGGAAATGGCAGAACTCGATCAAACAGCCGCTAACGTAGACAAACCAATGGTTCAAAACATCTTTCAAACTAAATAAATTCACCATCTACTCTCTTTGTGATGATTATCACCAAAAAACCAAGTTTTAATCACTGAAAGAGAGGAACTATATCACCGAAAAATCTTTGTAATATCACCTTTGTGGCAGGGGCAACATCACTACAAAGTCTGTTTAATTAGGTGATATTGAGGGTAGGCAAAACTCCCTTTAGAAATATAATGTTAGTCACTGCATGTCTACTACCCTCTGCCCTCTCTGACCTATTTGCTCAGTCCCAAGACTCTGGCAAAATCACCCTCGCCGATCGCCACGGAATCAGAATTGCTCTGCTTCAGACAGCTCTCGATGAAGAAGAATTAGGCTCTATCGATCGCCTGCTCCATGCCATTCGCCGAGGCCGAGTTGAGGTAGTCGATGAACTGTCTGTCATCCTCTCAAATAACTAGTGCATTACTCGTTCTATCGATCGCGCTTTTATTTCTTTAAGCTTAAAATTCTAAAGTTACAGCCGTAGATCAGCATTATTTTTAACGCCACAAAGTAAGTTCATTAATCAGACCTTCTATTCTCTGTTGTGCAAGGGCAAAACTCATTCAACCTGTAGAATTAAAAGCGATTGCTTTCTAGCAAGTTGGTTGAGTCGAGACAAGCCTGTGACAGAAACTCCTTTATTGCTGGCCCTAGATTTTGGCGGCACGAAACACGCAGCAGCACTGATTGGTCAGGGTGAGACGCAATGGCGAGATTCCCGCCGTAAGCTTTCTCCTGCCGAACCCACTGCCCAGACCGATTGGGAGATCATGCGATCGCTAGCTCACGAACTGCTGCAAGGTGCCAAGCCAAATGCGATCGGAGTTAGCTTTGGTGGGCCAGTCGATGCCAAAACCGGAACAGTGCGGCTCTCTCACCATGTCCCTGGTTGGGAAAATGTGCCCCTACAGCAGTGGCTAGAAACAGAATTTGGTGCTCCTGCTAGGGTGGATAACGATGCTAACGTTGCCGCCTTAGGCGAGCATCGCTTTGGAGCTGGCCAAGGCTGCGAGAGTTTGTTATATATCACCATCAGTACAGGCGTGGGCGGCGGCTGGATTCTCAACGGCCAACCGTGGTCAGGAGCCGAAGGGATGGCGGGAGAAATTGGTCATATCGTCGTTGATCCCGATGGGCCAATTTGTCTATGCGGCAAACGCGGCTGTGTCGAACGCTTAGCCTCTGGCCCTTATATCGCTCAAGCAGCACGAGAGCAGCTAGCAGCCCAACCCCACCGAGGCCAAATTCTGCGATCGCTGGTCAACCAAAACTTAGACGCGATTACCGCCCAAGTAGTGAGTGAAGCCACAGCTCAAGGCGATGACTTAGCTTGGGAAGTTTTGGAAGTAGCAGCTTGGGGGCTCGGCATAGGAATTGGCAATGTAGCTAACTTGATGAATCCGCAACGCTTTATTTTAGGTGGGGGGGTAACTAAATCAGGAGCACAGTGGTGGGAGACAGTGCGGCAAACGGCTCAGACTACCGCGCTACCAGAAGTTCATTTTGAAATTGTGCCTGCGGCCTTAGGTGATGAGGCTCCTTTGTGGGGAGCTGGGGCTCTGGCTAGCGATCGCCTCCAAGCATAATCTTTTAAGCTATTACCACTATGGTTTGTGATGCCCCTCTCACAGCTCCCTTAGGATCGCTCTATGACACTTGATTTTTGGGCTAAAACCAGCGGCACCTGGATTAATATCGGCACGGTCTTGGCTGGTACTGCACTAGGCTTGGGGCTGCAAGGTCGCTTGTCAATGCGAATGCAGCGCATCATTACTCAAGGCTTAGGGCTGATCACCTTGTTCGTGGGGATTCAGATGGCGGGCAGCTTAACCAAAACTCAAGCAGGCCGAATTGATGGCGTAGTTTTAGCATTATTGGCGATCGCCTTGGGCGGGCTGTTAGGCGAGTGGTGGCAACTAGAAGAACGCTTGACCGCAGTGGGGGACTGGCTAAAGCAACGCTTTAAGAGAGGGGGTGGCTTTACCGATGGTTTTGTCGCCGCGAGCCTCTTGTTTTGTGTTGGACCCATGACGTTAATCGGTAGCCTCAACAATGGCTTAACTGGAGACAACACCCTGCTAACCTTGAAAGCCACAATGGATGGCTTAGCCGCGATCGCCTTCACTAGCAGTTTTGGTATTGGTGTGGGCTTCTCTACCTTGATTATTTTGGTCTATCAAGGGGGTCTATCACTAGCAGCAGGGCTACTAGCTCAGTCCCTCCCCGATCCCGCCACCGATCCCTGTGTGCTGTTGGTGACAGGCGTGGGAGGGCTGATGATCTTGGGCATCTCCTTAAACTTGTTAGAGATCGCCCAAGTTCGCGTCGCTTCATTCTTACCAGCCTTGGCTTTAGCACCCTTGATCTATTTCATTTTGGCTCGCTAGCCACTACAGTTTTTCCCAAGCTTGAATTAGGGCTTGCAGAGCTTGAGGTAAACCTTCCTTGTCAATGTCGATATATTCAAAGGTGCTACCCATTGCTTGCACAGTTGAGGTGGGGTAATCGGCAAAAGCAGCACTGGTGAAGAATCTCAAACCATTCATGTTAGGGACTCTTTGCTGCTCTAGCACCTGTTGAAACTGACTCAGTTGTTGTTGAGACAAACGCTTGATCACCTTGGGTCCAGAGGTCGGAGAATTAGGACCTCGAGTTTGGCTGTAGAGCGTCCCGTCGGCGGTGAGGTAAGTATCAGTTACGCTTCCAGTCAAACCACCGGAAACGCTGAGGCGAAACACTACATTGTCACCAATCGGCGTAGGCGGTTCGTTTCCTTCAGGGATGAAAGAAGTGAAGACTTCACCTCGACTGCCGCTGGCTGTAGCATTTTGGGCAATGCGGGAAGCATCTTCGCTTACATGGTAGACCCACTGTTGGCGATCGCCCGCTACAATCACCTTCCAACCAGAAATCGCAATTCTCGTGCAAGCTCGTCCGGGTTCGTAAATCCCCATGCAGCCGTCAAAGGTGGCAGCTTTAGATTCTAAAACGCGCAAGCTAGAAGCAGGAACGCGAGTTTGTTTTGCAATGGTCTCAAACAGGCGATCGACCACTTGAGGCGGCAAAGCAGAGGGATCTTGAGTTTCTATCCTGATCACTTGAGCTTTCAGGTCAGTGCGGTAGACCCAATTCTCTTTACCATTGGTCATTTCAACTCGCCAACCTTCTACCGTTGCCATCGCGCAGCGCTCATTGGGTTGGGCCAGCCCTAAGCAGCTATCTCCCCAAGTTTCTCGGCTAAAGCTGACTACTTTTAAGTCGCGCGATCGCAACTCAAAGCGTTGAACTAAATCTTGTTTAACTCGCCGCACCACCATCTGGGGCAAACGAGTTTTAGCTTTAGCAGCTTGGGCTTGCTTAAGTTGGGCAATCAGGGGTTGGGAAGGGTGGGACAGCGTCACTGCTGCTGGTGCAGAAACAGCACCAAACATGACGGCACCCAACAGAGCTAACGACAAAAGCTTTTGAGGTTGCTTGGTTGCTGAAGAATTTGAAGTGAAACGCATCATTGGAAGCACCAGAAGTAAGAGAGTCATTCATTACTCTCCTAAACTAGCCTTCTGCAACCCACCCCTGAGTCCGGTTACAAAATTGGTTACAGAATTGACCAATCTAGGCGACTGGAACTCCTCCGGTTTGCCGACTCACCGCTTCTGCCAGATTTTCTAGCATTTCCGCAGTCGTGCCAAGGTCCACACAGGGATCGGTAATGCTCTGACCGTAGGTGAGTTGAGACAAATCGTCGGGAATGGGTTGACTGCCCGCCACCAAATGACTCTCAATCATAATCCCCATAATGTGAGGAGAGCCAGCTTTCACCTGAGCCGCAATGTCCTGCGAGACTAGGGGTTGGCGGGTGTAGTCTTTGTCAGAGTTGCCGTGACTACAATCAATCATGATGCGCTGGTTGAGCTTGTATTTGCTCAGTTCCTTGGCTGATTTCTCGATGTAAGCAGCGTCATAGTTGGGTCCTTGCTTACCACCGCGTAGCACTAAGTGACCATCTGGATTGCCTGTTGTAGTGACAATACTCGCTAGCCCTTGGGAACTGATCCCTAAAAAATGATGAGGAGAATTGGCTGCGAGCATTGCATTTACGGCAGCACCCAGGTTGCCATCGGTACCATTCTTATAGCCGACAGGCATAGAGAGCCCAGAAGCCATTTCTCGGTGAGTTTGGCTTTCGGTCGTACGTGCTCCGATCGCGGTCCAAGAAATGAGATCGGCTAAATACTGCGGAGTAATGGGATCGAGCAGTTCTGTGGCAGCGGGCAACCCTAATTTAGCCAACTCTAAGAGCAACTTCCGCGCCTGCCGCAATCCCGTATTGATGTCGTAGCTGCCGTCTAAATGGGGATCATTGATCAAGCCCTTCCAACCAATCGTGGTGCGGGGCTTCTCGAAATAAACACGCATGACGATCTCAAGCTGGTCTTGTAGTGCTGTCCGCAGCTTGAGCAACTTTTGGCCATACTCGTAGGCAGCATCCACATCATGAATTGAGCAGGGACCCACAATGACGAGTAGGCGTTGATCCTCTCCTTGTAGAATATTGCGGATGCGATCGCGGGTTTCTGCCACCAAAGTAGACACTTCTTCGGTGATCGGCAATTCGCTATGAATAAAGGCTGGACTTAATAGGGGACGCGTTTCAACGACGTGCAAATCGTAGGTTCTACGCATGGGACTTATAAACTCTCAACAAAGAAACCCGGTCTCTCAAATTGCAGCTTAACAGTTTCGCTCTCCATCGTGACGTTTGAATAGAGAATTTAAGCCACAATACTTAGACTTAAGCAATTCTAACTGGCCCAAAGCTCAACGTTTTGCGGCTAACGTCGGCGCAGCTATGCAAACACCTGCTCGACTGATAAGCTCAAAGCCATCCCCGCTAAACTTGGTAACCAGTCCGCGCCTGATAGTAAATCTGGCAAGCGCTCGGGCTGATAAACCAAGACTGAGCGCTCCTTGGGCTCAATTAACCATGCTTGCCGCCCCCATTGGTTTTTGAATTGCTACTCCACCGATATATTCCCACGCTGGCGACTCCTCAATAGAGGAGCGTTCGAGAAACTCTTGCAGAGTCAAAACTTGGGATGATGCGAGAGTATGGGCGATCGCTTACTTAACCTTTTGATGTACAGAATTAGCTTAGCAGTTACCTTAATAATGACTATCTTTGGGAGGTAGTGACTGCCTTAGCAAAAGCGATCGCCTTCTCGAATGTGAAAGAGCGATCGCCTTCATCCTGAACTAATTACGCACCTAATTAGCCACGGTTCCGCTCCAGCAAAAGCATCATCACCAGGCTCAACAGCACTTGAGCTTCTTCGTTACCACTGAGTTGATCGACCTGCTTGATTGTAAAAATTCGAGATAAAAATGCTGGGCGTTTCTCCAAATACATCACGGGGTTTCCGTTAGCCCGATTCACTGCATAAACTGGATTAAACACATAGCCCGTAAATAGCCCAACGATGGGAATCTCTGCAAATAGGCTATCCATGACTTTTACCCAGGGATTTTGCTCACTAATGGTAAAGACAGGAGTTCCACCATCGTAGATATCATAGTGAGCACGCCACAGGGACTTCATACCACGCCGCTTCACCGCACCCATTGTTTTGCCATTGGTATCTACAAAGTTGTAGCGAGCGGAAAAGTCAATAATGCGATCGGCTTTGATCTCGTATCTTAGCTGAGTCCGTTCCAAGTCAGAAAAAACATTGATGACTTCCTTGAGTTTGAAAAGCTTCTGACGGATACAGAAGACCGTATCACCTGTCGCGTCTTGCAGGGCAAGTTGAGGTGCCAATGACCAAAGCTTGAAGGTAAGAGTAAGTGGATATTGCATGGGTAGTTCCGGAAAGAAATCAGAAGGGAGCGATCGCGCTAACTGCTTCACATGGCTGTTTTGGCTATGCTTTAGCCATCTGTGTTAATTCGAGCAATCAATTCCTTTAGGGTTGCTTCAGCTTGAGCATTGTCGATTTGGCAAGTTCCCGCATTGGCATGACCACCGCCGCCATATTGCAGCATTAATTCGCCAATATTGGTTTTGGAGCTTTTGTTAAAAATCGACTTACCCACTGCGAAAACTGTATTCTGTTGCTTTACGCCCCACATCTGATGAATGGAGATGTTGCAGTTGGGAAACAAAGCATAAATCATGAAACGGTTGCCTGCATAGATTACATCCTCATTCCGCAGGTCTAAGACCACTAAGTTGTCATATACGGTGGCACAACGCAGAAGTTGATCTTTGAACTGAGATGCTTGTTCAAAGTAGAGGTCAACTCGTTCCTTAACATCAGGTAGTTCTAGGATTTCAGCGATGGTGTGATTTTTGCAATAGTCGATTAATTCCATCATCAAACTGTAGTTTGAGATATTGAATTCCTTGAATCTTCCCAAACCTGTTCTGGCATCCATTAAAAAGTTGAGGAGCACCCAATTCTTAGGATGTAAGACTTCATCAATATTAAATTGAGCTGAGTCTCCTTTATCAACGGCCTCCATCATTTCGGTGGAGATGTGGGGGAATTTCTCTGAGCCTCCAAAATAGTCGTAAACCACTCTGGCTGCGGAAGGAGCCTCTGGGTTGTTAATATAGCCTGCTTCAGGATTTTGATTTCGCAGAATCTCACTGTAGTGGTGATCGAACGCTAAATGAACTCCTGACACATAGGGTAGATTGGTGGTGATATCTTTATCGGTAATTGCAATTTTGCCATCCTGCATATCTTTGGGATGGACAAATTTAATTTCGTTAATCAAATCTAATTCTTTTAATAAAACAGCACAGACAAGGCCATCAAAATCGCTTCTAGTGACTAATCGGTATTGGTCGGTCATAACTACCACTAATAATTCCTCTTATAGTAAAACCCGTTACTCAATGCGACACAGCTTTTGGTATCAGCGATCGCAAGCTAAGCATTCCACCCTAGACTTCCCAGAACTTGCTAGATGGCGACAAAGAAAGTAAAACAGCTTAACTTTGAGCGCAGGAAACTATAGAAGCTTTTCTAATTCGCGCGATCGTCCACCTGCACAGCAAAAGGCGAGACTGGAGTAAAATTGTCCTTTATCTGCCACTGCTCACCCCTTGACCCCATGCTTTGCGACTACCTGGTACAAATCCTGACGGCTCGTGTTTATGATGTCGCCCAAGAATCGCCGCTAGAGTACGCCCCTAATTTATCGGCACGGCTAAATAATAAGTTGCTACTGAAGCGGGAAGATATGCAGTCAGTGTTTTCGTTTAAGCTGCGGGGGGCCTACAACAAAATGGCAAACTTATCCCCGGAGCAGCTAGCGCAAGGCGTGATTGCAGCTTCAGCAGGAAACCATGCTCAAGGGGTTGCTCTGGGTGCTAGTCGGCTAGGAACTCGTGCCATCATTGTCATGCCTGTGACTACTCCTCAGGTCAAGGTAGATGCGGTTAAAGCACGGGGCGGTGAAGTGGTGCTACATGGCGACACCTATGATGATGCTTATGCTTATGCCCGTCAACTTGAAGCGGAAAAAGGATTGACCTTTATTCATCCCTTTGATGACCCCGATGTGATTGCAGGCCAAGGCACGATTGGCATGGAGATTTTGCGGCAATGTCAGCAACCGATTCATGCCATCTTTGTCGCGATCGGTGGTGGTGGCTTAATTTCTGGAATTGCGGCTTATGTTAAACGGTTACGCCCAGAAATCAAAATCATTGGCGTAGAACCTGTGGATGCCGATGCGATGCACCAATCCCTTAAAGCAGGACATCGGGTGCGCTTGCCTCAGGTGGGGTTGTTTGCTGATGGGGTAGCGGTACGCGAGGTAGGAGAAGAAACGTTTCGCCTCTGTCAAGAATATGTAGATGACATTATTCTGGTGGATACAGATGCCACCTGTGCGGCGATCAAAGATGTGTTTGAGGATACGCGATCGATTCTGGAACCTGCCGGAGCCTTAGCGATCGCTGGAGCCAAAGCCTACGCAGAAAGAGAACAACTTGAAGGACAAACGTTAATTGCGATCGCTTGCGGTGCCAACATGAACTTTGATCGCCTGCGATTTGTGGCAGAGCGAGCCGAGTTTGGTGAACGTCGAGAAGCGATTTTTGCCGTCAACATCCCAGAGGAGCCAGGAAGTCTCCGCAAGTTCTGTGAGTGCCTGGGTCGTCGCAATCTGACCGAGTTCAATTACCGCATTTCTGACCAAAAGGAAGCGCATATCTTTGTCGGTTTACAGATTCAAAATCGGGCTGATGCCGCAAAGATGGCGCAAGACTTTGAGACCTGTGGATTCAAGACGATTGATCTCACAGATGATGAATTAACCAAATTACACCTCCGACATATGGTGGGTGGTCACTCGGCTCTGGCTCATCATGAACTGCTCTACCGCTTCGAGTTCCCCGAACGTCCCGGTGCCTTGATGAAGTTTGTCACCTCCATGAGCCCCAACTGGAACATCAGCATGTTCCACTACCGCAACAACGGTGCAGACTATGGGCGGATTGTGGTGGGGATGCAAGTGCCACCCCAAGAGATGCAAGAGTGGCAAGCCTTCCTCGACACCTTAGGATATCGCTATTGGGATGAAAGCCAGAATCCTGCCTATAAGTTGTTTTTGGGGTAGGTTTTTGGGGTAGTAAGACTGTCTCCCTAGCGGCGCGATCGCAGTACCATCTTAACTCCCCGTTCTGGCCTTAGTGTGACGCCTCCGCGTACAGGACGTTCTGGCTTTTGGTCGCTCAACTCTAATTCATAGCGCTGTAGGATCGTCGCTAACACCAATTTCATTTCAAACCAGGCTAAAGCTTCACCAATGCAGCGTCGGACACCTCCTCCAAAGGGTAAAAATTCATAGGGGGAAAACTGGCGCTCTAGGAAGCGTTCGGGTCTGAATTGTTTGGAGTCTGGGTACAGATCTTTACGATGATGGGTGAGGTAAATGCAGCCAAACACCCTGATCCCTGGCTGTAGTGAATAGCCCATAAGCTCTACAGGTTCCTTCACTGCTCGGGGCACTGTTAGCACAGCAATGGGACAAATCCGGAGAGTTTCTTGGCAAACTGCTGTGAGATAGGGCAACCGAGCAATACTGGTGGGATCAGGCGCATCTCCTAATGTGGCTAGCTCCTGAAGTATCCTCTCCCGGACATGAGGAAATTTATGCACCCAGTAGAATGTCCAGGCGATCGCAGAGGCTGTAGTTTCGTGGCCTGCCAACAGCAAAGTCATTAATTCATCTTTTAATTCTGCATCAGTCATGCCTCCTCGAGCTTCATCCTTAGCGGAAAGAAGGAGGCTCAAAATATCTGAATTAGCAGGATCATGATGTTGGCGACGAGCTTGAATTTCCGTGTAGAGTAGTTCGTCGATTTGCCGCTGGACATGCCGCACATATCCCCAAGGACTGCGAGGACCTAAATCTTTTTGTAAGTTAGGGAAAAAGAGCAAGCCTGCTATCAACGGAGATTTAAACAAATCCATCAGTGTAGTGATGCGTTGCTTTAGCTCATAGAATCGCTCTCCTTCCGATAGCCCAAACACAACCCTCAAGATCACATCCATCGAGATGTTCTGTGCTAGGCTGCGGGCAGTAAAGGACTGACTAGGCGCTAATTGAGCAAAGGCTTTATCTGCCAACTCAATAATTGATTGCCCATAGGCTCGCATGCGATCGCCGTGAAATGGAGGCAAGAGCAGTTTGCGCCCCTGGAGATGGCGATCGCCTTCTAATACCAGCAGGGAATACTCACCCACTAAAGGCCGCAACAATTGATTAGGCGGAGCGGCGAATTGTTTGGTATCGCTAGAAAAAATTTGTTGAATTGCGGCAGGATGACTAACCAGCAACATGGTATCGGCATTTCCCGTAACAGGTGCATTGAAAATATCTCCGTAACGTTCTGCTGCTGTCTCCAGGAACCTTAGAGGATCTAAGGTATATTGCAGTTTTTGTAACCAAGATGGTATTTTCGGACCGTCAGGGATATTCATCGTAGTTACTGGTTAAAGTAGGAAACTGGTTCAAGCAAGAGCGGGCTTTGCCACCGCAGATTATACCCTCTGTTTCATTTTGCAGTAGCTTGTTGAATTCTCTCCTCAATGTCTTCTAGCGTTTGAATCACGAGGCGCTTAGCTTGTAGTTTCCAGCCCCACTGTTGAATCTTAAAGGCGGCAAACCCAGCAGCAGCCACGATCGCAAAATCGAAAGGTTGGGAGAATGATATCCCTAGCAGTAAGCCGAGTCCAGCAATGCCCCAAAATGGCAGGGCGACGGTCTGACGCTGTTTCTCCACAAGTTGGCTTAAGGTATCTGTCGGCATCTCTGCCAGCAGTGTTTCTTTAATCTGCCGCTGCTCTGCTAAAGGAACAGAGATACCGATTTTTTGACGCAGTTTTTCTATCTTGCGAGCATCAGTGCTGTATTGAGTGAGTTCATCCTCTGCCATAAGGATCAAGCGTTCTAGCTGTGCCATTGTTTATTACTGTGATTTGAAGAAGTCGAGTAATAAGAGTTTATAACATGGTCTCTTCTTATCCTTCAGTGGCAAGAAAACTGCGTGTGACGTTGCCCCTCAAATTATGCAGCAAGGGTTTCTAAAACTCAGGAAAACGATTTGAGATGGATGTATCTTCTATCAGTTGTCTCCTGCCTACCCCAGCAAGAGAGCAGCGATCGCTACAACTCTCTCAACTTGCGTATTATGAAACGTTTTGCTATTTTTGGCCTCTTCCTATCTTTAGCTGCTGGCTGCACGCCCTTACAGCCCGCTCCTCTACCTGCCCCATACCCTGATACTGGGAGTCCGTCCCCAACTCCAACTATCACTCAGCCTACTTCTTCTCCCTCTAGCACTCAAGGAAAAAATACTTTTCAGAGCGATCGCTTTGGCTTTCGTTTCCAATATCCGGAAGGTTTTACACCGGATAATCGCAGTGAGAATCAACCTCCAGAGGCTAAAGAAGCTCTGCTAGGGCGCATAGAAGTTTGGGAAAGTGAAGACTACCAGGCGATCGCCTCTGGCACTTGGAAGGGAGGTGAGTATCCGGCGAGCGTGACAATTTCAGTTTTTGATAATGCTCAGAAGCGCCCCCTCGCAGCTTGGAAGGAAGCCAATCTGAGCCGAGGCAAAGATAAAAATATTACGGTAGCGGGTCAAGATGCGCTAGCTTATGCTTCCACAGGTCTTTATGAAGCAGATAATGTACTCTTCTCTAGTCCCGATGGTCGTTATGTGATTCATATTCATGGCGCTTACATCAACCCGGAAGACCCCATGCGTC
The DNA here is from genome assembly GCF_014695385.1 of Trichocoleus sp. FACHB-46. Classification (NCBI taxonomy): domain Bacteria; kingdom Bacillati; phylum Cyanobacteriota; class Cyanophyceae; order Leptolyngbyales; family Trichocoleusaceae; genus Trichocoleus; species Trichocoleus sp. FACHB-46. The sequence continues at coordinate 132,640 of NZ_JACJOD010000028.1, forward strand.
AGGCTTATCAAAAAGTAGTATCCAGTTTCGAGTTTCAGTAAAAGCAAGAGCGATCGCCTTATTTGAGTAAAGCGATCGCTCCCTGAATGTATGCCCTAATCTCTAGTGATGATCTGTGGCGCGGCTAGCAGTAGTTTCTCGGCTGTGATGACCTGCACCGTCACTATGCCCATCCTTATGACCATCTCCGTTGCCATCTCCGTTGCCATCTCCGTCGCTGCCCATAGTCGCTGAGTTTACACCTACAAAGGCTGGCTGGCGCGATCGCCGGAGCTGAGATTCAGCGGTTTTAATCACGATGTACAGCACAGGCACTACAAACAAACTGAGCACTGTGGCTACGCACATTCCGCCCACGATCGCTGTACCCAAAGATTGTCGGGCTGCGGCCCCTGGTCCGGTAGCAACGATCAGGGGCACAGCACCGATCACCGTTGAAATGGCGGTCATCAAGATTGGGCGTAAGCGGTCTCGGCAAGCTTCCGTCACCGCTTTGGTTAAAGTCAATCCTTCGTCAGAAAGTTGGTTGGCAAACTCCACAATCAAGACTGCGTTTTTACTCGCCATACCGATCAGCATGACTAGCCCGATCTGGGTGTAGACATCATTTGCAGTGCCCCGCAGCAGCACCGCAAATAAGGCTCCCAAAACCGCTAATGGCACAGTCAGCATGATGATCAGAGGATCGGTATAACTTTCATACTGAGCCGCCAGGGTTAAGAAGACAAAGATAATGCCTAAAGAGAAAATAAAGACCGCTGAACCGCCTGCCTGAATCTCCTCCAAGGAGAGACCAGACCACTCATACCGGAACCCCTTGGGCAGGGTTTCGTTGGCTACGGCTTCCATCGCCTTGATTGCTTGCCCAGAACTAACGCCAGGTGATCCTGAGCCATTAATCTCTACAGAACGGGAGAGATTGTAATGGGTAATGATTGAAGGGCCGATTGTTTGATTTACGCGCACCAAGTTGCCGAGAGGAATCATCCTGCCAGCTCGCGATCGCACATACAGCTTCTTGATGTCTTCCGGATTAGAACGGAAGCGGCTATCTGCTTGCACATAGACTCGGTAGGCCCGTTGAAACTGGTTGAAGTCATTTACATAGGCTGAGCCGAGGAAAATTTGCAACGTGCTAAAGATTTCTTCCGGTGAAACCTGGAGTTGGTTGGCTCTCACCCGATCCACTTCTACGGAGATCTGGGGAGTGTTGGCATTAAAGGTAGGCCGCAACCCAGCTAGTTGAGGTTTGTCAGGAGCGGGATAGGTAGTTGCCCGCCCCATGAATTTACCTAACACTTCCCCAATCGTGTTGAAGTCGCTGCCTGTGCGGTCTTGTAGGTGAAACTCAAATCCCCCAAAATTACCAATCCCTTGAATAGCGGGTGGGGGAAACGGCACCACGATCGCTTCCTTAATTCCAATCAGTTGCGGAAATAGCCCCGATGGTTGCGGAAAGAAGCCGCCAATAATGCCTTTAACCGACTGTTCTGCTTTAGGACGTTCTGCCCAGGGTTTTAGGGTGGAGAAAATTAAGCCATTATTGGGTGTAGCACCACTGAAGCTAAATCCTCCCACCGCAAAAATGTTCTTAATTTCAGGGCGTTGCTTCATGATCTCCTCAGCTTTTGCCAAAACTTCTTCGGTGTAGCTGAGGGATACGCCTTCTGGACCTTGAACCAGTGTAATAAAGTAGCCTTGGTCTTCATCGGGTACAAATCCCGCTGGCACGATCGTATAGATCCAGTAGGTAAGGACTAAACCCGCTGAAAACAAGGCCAGCACAATGCTTTTGCGCCGAATGACTTTTGTCAGTGTTCCAGTGTAGCTTTGGCGGGTCCGCTCGATCGCACCGTTAATGCCATTAAAAAACCAATTGTTTGGCGTTGTGTGTCCTTGCTTCAGCAGCAAAGCTGACAAAGTAGGCGTAAACGTAATCGCGTTGAAAGTAGAAACCACAACCGAGAAAGCGATTGTGAGCGCAAACTGCTTATATAGTTGCCCTGTGGTGCCAGGGAAGAAGGCAATGGGCACGAACACTGTGATCAACACCAGCGATGTGGCAATGACAGCACCAAACAGCGCATTCATGGAGGCGAGAGCTGCCTCAAGGGGACGCAGTCCATCCTCGTTAATCCGCCGCGAGATATCCTCCACAATCACGATCGCGTCATCAACTACCAGACCTGTAGCAAGTGTTAAACCGAACAAGGTCAGAGTGTTGATCGAGAAGTTGAGCAGCTTGACAAAGATAAACGTACCAATGAAAGCTACCGGAATCGCGATCGATACTACCAGCGCCGCTCGCCAGTTCTGCAAAAATAGGAAGATTACTAAAATCACTAACGCGATCGCCTGGAAGAGCGAGACGATTACCTCTTCCGCCCCTGCTTGAATAAAAGTCGTGGTGTCAAAGGCGATTTCGTAATGCAAACCGGGAGGGAAACTAGCGGTCAGCCGTTGCATCTCATCTTTGACTGCTTGTGCTGTATCCAGAGCATTACTGCCGAACTGCTGGGTGATCCCTAGTCCTACTCCCCGATGGGTGACGCGATCGTCTGAGGTAAAGCGCAATACGGAACCGTAGTTTTCCGCGCCTAATTCCGCTCTGCCCACGTCTCTCAGCTTCACCAACGTGCCAGCATCCGTACTTTTGATCACTAGCTCGTTGAATTCTTCCGCATCTTTCAGCCGTCCTTGGGCTGTCACTGCATATTGATACTGTTGCCCAGTAGCAGCAGGAGGCTGACCAATTTGTCCCGCGCCAATTTGGAGGTTTTGTTGCTGCAATGCCACCACTACATCTTGTGGGGTCAAGTTGCGGCTAGCTAGGCGTTCTGGGTCAAGCCACAGCCGCATAGCATATTTGCGCTCTCCAAAAATCTGTACCCCGCCCACGCCTTCGAGCCGCTTTAAGGCATCAACCACATAGAGGTCGGCGTAGTTGCTGAGATAAACATCGTCGTACAGATCTTCGTCTTTGCCCTCGTCCCGGTCAGAGTAAAGCCCGATCGCTAGCAAAAAGTTGTTGTTGGCTTTGGAAACTTGCACCCCTGTCTGGGTGACAGGTCCAGGCAGACGTGAGACTACAGTTGAAACCTTGTTCTGGACATCAACCGCAGCAATATCCTGATTTAGACCCAAGTCAAAGGTCAAGTTGATACTGCTGGTGCCGTCATTGGCACTAGTAGACTTGATGTATTTCACCCCAGAGACACCGTTGAGTTCCCGTTCCAAAATGTTGGTAACAGTTGACTCTACGATCTCCGCATTCGCGCCAATATAGTTAGACGTAACGCTGACCTGGGGGGGCGTAATGTCTGGGTACTGGGCGATCGGCAGGGTAGGGATACAGGCAAGGCCTAACAAGGTCACAACGATCGAACAGACCGTAGCGAATACAGGACGTTTGATAAAGAAGTCGGAAATGGAGAGAATCATAACTTCGCTACCCGTAGAAGCGGCCGTAGAAGTGCTAGAGACGAAGGATTCAGTCAGGAATTTTTGGATGAATCTAAAATTGAACTGCCGAATGCTTCGCTTCTACAAGACATGGCACAGTATCGTTTTAAGGAGCGCTAGCAGGAGCGTTAGCAGGTGGAGTATCTGCTGCGATCGGCATGCAGTTCTGCAATTGCAGGATGCCAGAAGTCACAATGCGATCGCTCGCACTGAGTCCTTCTACGACTTCCTGGTTGTTGCCGACAATCCTGCCTAACTTGATGGGTTTCTGCACGGCAACTAATTGGTCAGGCTCCACCTGGGGTCCGCCAGGAGCACCACCGGGAGCCGCATTAGCTTGTGCCTGCGCTTGACAACCTGAGCTTTGAAATGGAGCTGCCACGAAGATAAAATCTCTGCCGCCTAGCCGAGAAATGGCGGTAGTAGGAGCCAGAACTCCAGAGCGTGACTGCCAAATTACTCTGGCCCGGACAAACTGCGACGTCCGGAGTTGATTGTTGGCGTTGTCGAAGAGCGCCTTCACCTGTACTGACTGAGTTGACGGATCAACACTGGGCGAAATAAATGAGACTTTGCCTGTCTGCAACACCCGGTCTTGATCACTCAACAGCTTGACAGGCAACCCTAAGCGCAAATTAGGCGCTCTTTCCAGCGGGATGGCAATTTGTACTTCCAGTTCCTGGTTTTGCGTCAGGGTCAGTAGAGGAGTTGCAGCACTGACAACATCACCCTGCTTGACTGGGATATTGCCAATAACGCCTGCAAAAGGAGCGGTAATAGCGTAGTCTTGTAGTTGCGCCTGCCCTTCTGCTACATTCGCCTGGGCTTGCTCCAAGGCTCGCTGACTTCTGACCACTTGAGATTTGGCTCTGTTGATGGCACTTTGTTGAGCCCGGATGTCAGCCTCCGTCTGCCGGACGGTTGCTTGAGCCGTTTGCAGCGCATTGAGTCTCTGATCCAGAATTTGTCGGCTTTCCGCTCCTTGTCGCTGGAGTTCCTGGTAGCGCTCGTATTCGCGCTGATTTAGCTGGACATTGGCTTGATCAGCCGCTCGTTTTTCTTGCAACGCTTTCAGCGTGTCGATCGCGCTGGCAACATCGGCTTGCGCAGAATCAATATCAGCGGCGGCTGTATCAACCGCAGCATTGCGACTAGCGACTTGCGCCCGTTGCTCAGCCGCACCAATTTGTAAAAGTGGCTCACCTGCTTCAACGCGATCGCCCGCTTCTACATAGATAGCTGAGACTTGGCCTGACACACGCGGTTGTAGGGTCACAGACTGCCGTGAATCCAAAGTAGCCGCATAATCTGAGCTATCTTCTACTGGGGCTGATTCAGGAGTGCCTAATTGCACTAGAGTCGGTGGTGGCTGCATGGAGCCTGCCATCAGCATGGGCATGATGAAGCGGCTAAAAATGATCCAACCTATGCCACCGAGAAGCAGCAGGCCAATTGTAACAGGCAGTAACCACCGTCGAAAGCGGCTTGAGTTAGGGGGCTGACTCGGCTCTTGCGGGTGTTGAGGAGCGTTCAGTTCTCCCTCAGAGATAGCTGGGAGAGCAGGTTGCTGTTGAGTATCGTTGCCGCTCATAGGGAATGCCTTGAATCCGAACAATGGTTTAAGCCACTACAAAGAGTGATGCTCGAAATAGTGATGGTTGAGCCCGCTCAGAAAAACAGAGCTAGACTTCATGCTTGTATTCAATTAGCTTCAGATACGGCTTTTTCTGTGAACCAAACTAAATAACTAAGAATATTTTCGAGCTAGAGCAGCAAAGATGAATGAGCCCAAGTTATCACAGGCGATCGCAATTCGACTTCATGCCGTTATCTCACCCAATCGGGTGAAGTGGATGGCTATTGCGATGGACCTGTAGAAAGTTTATTGATTGTAACTTTGCGTTAGATTACCTTAACACTGGACGATGCTAAATTCTATCCGGGTGGGGACGAAAATTCTGGTAGCTTTTTACTACCCTATCTCAACCACTACTAGGGGCTAATTACCGTTGGTTCAGCAAGCATCAAGCTGCATCGCTTCCTTAATCTCCTCTTTACTACCAGCCTCTGGCTCCCTTCAAACGCCTCATAGCGGCTATCACTGGGACGGTAATCCGCGTCGGTTTTTTGAAGGCTGGTACTACCGAGTGACATTACCCGATCTGGGCCAAACCTTTGCCTTTATGTACTCTATTGAAGACCCGCAGGGGGGGACACCTGTCAGCGGTGGCGGGGCACAGATCTTAGGGCCAAACGACGAATATCTCTGCCGTAGCTTTCCTCAAGTCCAGCAATTCTGGGCGTGGCAACAGGCTCTAGGCATAGGTCATTGGCGGCACACTAGCGAAGCCGCTCATAGCCAAGCTACTCAAGGTCATTTGGAAACTAAGCAGCCGAGATTGCTACCCCCGGCAGAGTTCGATCGCTGGGTCAATGAAGGGTATCAAGCAACGGCAACCTGGCATCAGGGAGTACTGAATGATCCCGGCTCTGGGGCATCAGCTCGCTGGCAATACAAAATTCAGCCTATTTATGGTTGGGGTAACGTTGGTAGTCCGCAACAATCTACCGCTGGCTGGCTCTCTTCTCTGCAAATTTTTGAACCTGGCTGGCAAATCCTTATGGCTCACGGATTAGCCACAGGTTGGATTGACTGGAACGGTCAGCGCTACAACTTTACGAACGCGCCTGCCTATAGCGAGAAAAACTGGGGTGGTTCATTTCCGCAGAAATGGTTTTGGCTCAATTGCAATTGCTTTGTCAATGAACCAGATCTAGCCCTGACGGCTGGAGGAGGTCGGCGGGGAGTGTTGTGGTGGATGGAATCGGTCGCCATGATCGGAATTCACTATCGAGGTAAATTCTACGAGTTTGTCCCCTGGAACAGCAAAGTAACTTGGCAGATTAAACCGTGGGGTTGCTGGCAGATGCAAGCTGAACAAGACCAGTATCGAATAGAGCTAACGGGGACTTGTGAGACACCAGGGACTCCTTTGCGCGCCCCTACAGAACAAGGTTTAATTTTCTTCTGCCGTGACACGATGCATGGGCACGTGACCTTACGCCTCTGGCAACGCGATCGCTCTCAACCGATTTTAGTGGCGCAAAGCCATCTCTGTGGCTTGGAAGTGGGGGGTGGACCTTGGGAAGAAACGTGGGAGTCTACGTGATGCTGTTAAGGCTCTTGCATGCACTCACACAACTGTTATGATCGTGATGTTTGAAACTGGGGTTGTAGCTCAGATGGATAGAGCGATCGCCTCCTAAGCGATAGGCCGCGGGTTCGAATCCCGCCAATCCCGTAGGTTTGAGCCTGTAGTTTGACTGGTGTCCTGCATCTGCATGGGTAAAGGTATGGTGAAAGTTAGCTGGCGATTGCGCTAACCGCTTGAGGTGATAAAGCTTTCACGAGATTAATCCACGTCAGCGTGTCTTCAGAGTGGGGAAGCAGTGGCAAGGTGTGCAAAAACGAAACGAGGTCTTCTAAGCAACTGTAAGGTTCGCTCGTGAAGTACAGATTTTCGACCCAGTAAATAGTTTCATCTTGAATCGTGGCCGTTTTGAGCAGATATCCTCGGCCCAAGGCGAGATTGAACGCTCCATTCATCATAGTTAGACTCCGCAACTGTTGGACTTTGCAGCTTTATTGATGAGTTTCAGTATCGGTTGAATGGCTGGTAGTACCTATCAGCAAAGTTGCTCAACCTTATCCGCTAGATGATGGAAGATGGCGATCGCAATATCGGGAAGTCTGTAAGAGACAGCCTCGTTGAGGCTAATTTCCTGGAATTGTCAAGTAAAACCACCTCTCATCTCAATAGAGGTGTTTGACAACTCACCTGTTGTCTTTTAAGTCTCACTCGTTATTTATGTCGCTCTCTCAGAAGCTTCATCTCTATTCATTTCTAGCTGGCTTTAGATTCCTCAAAACTAGCTATATCGCCAAAATAATGGCAGTGGCATTTTTAGGCACCCATGTTCCTCTTCTCACGTTATTGCTAACTTTTGTTACCTCCCATTCCTATTCCTGGGAAATGGCAATCCCAGTCTTAGTCATTGCTTTGGTCGCGACGTTGATAGGTACCGCAGCCACTCTCTATGCCTTACATCACCTTTTGATTCCAGTCATTTTGACTTCTACGGTTTTGCAAGACTATCTCAATACTAAAACCTTGCCGGAACTACCGACAGACTTTGAAGATGAAGCTGGGACGTTAATGGCGAATACCTCCCAAACGCTACACCAATTAGATGAGTTGATTCACTACATCCGCCATTACGATAACTTGACTGGCTTGCCCAATCGGGATTTGTTTTGCGATCGCCTGTATCAAACTCTGTCCCCAGTTCCGAACCAGCCAAGATTGGTGGCGGTTCTGTTAGTGGGGATTGATGACTTTACGGGCGCGAGTCACGCTTGGCAACCGGAGACTGCCAACCTGCTCCTTAGAGCCATGGCTCAACGTTTAACTACTTGCCTAGGTTCCACAGAGATTTTGGCCCATCTCAGCGAGGATCAATTTGCGATCGCTCTCACAGACTTGCCTTGCTTGGAGAGTGTGATTAAGCTTTCTCAGTTAATCTTGAGCACGCTAGCAAAACCTTTCGCTTTAGAAGGCGGGCTGATTCGGATTACAGCCAGTGTGGGAATTACCATCAATGAGCTGGGAGAGCGGCAAGGCGTCGAGCCACTTTTACAGCAGGCTCACATGGCACTTTACCGAGCCCAGCAGCAGGGACGCGGCCAATACCAATTTTATTGCCCCGAAATAGCCGCTCAGTTGCAAGAGCGCTTAGCGTTAGAGAACGAATTGTATGGTGCTTTAGAGCGCCAGGAAATGCGAGTTTACTACCAGCCTTTAATTGATTTACAGAGTGGAGAATTGACAGCGGTTGAGGCACTAGTGCGTTGGCAGCATCCGACTCTGGGTTTGGTTTCCCCCGCTAAGTTTATCCCCATTGCTGAAGCCAATGGTCTGATTGTGCCACTGGGAGAATGGGTGTTGCGTACGGCATGTGCCCAGAGCCGAGCTTGGCAGTTGGCTGGATTTCCAGCCATGCGAATGTCCGTCAACCTGTCCGCTCGACAGCTAGAACAACCCAATTTAGTGGACATGATTAGGCAGGTTTTAGCAGAGACGGAGCTAGAGCCAGCCTATCTAGAATTGGAAGTGACTGAAAGCGCGTTGATGGTGGAGCTAGAGCGATCGATTGATACCTTAAAACAATTGCAGGGACTGGGCATCCTGCTGGCTCTAGATGACTTCGGTACAGGATATTCCTCCCTCAATTACTTAAAGCAATTTCCGGTGAGTCTGCTTAAGATCGATCGCTCCTTTGTGCAAGATATACTGTCGAATCCAGACAGTGCTGCGGTGAGCGATGCCATCATTGCTTTGGCAAAAAGCCTGCGGTTAAGCATTACAGCGGAGGGGATAGAAACTGAGGAACAGTTGGAGTACCTGCGCCAACGGGGATGTCATGAAGGCCAAGGATTCTACTTCAGCCGTCCTGTTCCCGCAGCTAAGCTCACGCAAATGCTGGAAAGTTGTTCTCAGCAGGTACAGGTAGCCTGAGGATCAGCTCCTGCTTCTCTGAATATTTTCGTGAGTTAGCTGAAAAGCAAAGAGCTGAATAAATTTTAGCTGCTATCTTCTCTCCGTTCTAAAAGCTGACGTGGGCTTACCTGAACGGAGCGATCGCCCGATCGCGTTACTAAGCGAGTAATGGCGTTGACCGAAATCTTTCACTTGTTTGAGCACCTCTAGTTGGGGTGCTTTTTGTTTGCAGGGGAAGACTGGCACAACTCTGTGGAGAAGATGTGCGCACCTCTTTTCAAGAAGCTGACTTAATTAAAATCTTCCTAAGAAGATTTTAAGCAAAATTGCTATTGACGAGAAAATAGAGCTTTTGATAGAATTTCAAGCCTTTACGTGGTACTATTAAAAAACACCGAAACTCTTAGTAAAGCTAAGGACTCACGATACGTAGTTTCCTTCTGAGCCTAGAACTTGCGTAAGAGCGGCAAATCTGCAAATTACCCCTAATCAAAAAAGCATCATTCAATCGCTATCACCTCGTAGGTAGCATTGAACCCGTTCAGCTAAGCTAATTTCTTCATAGGTTTGGTGGTCATTGAAAATTCAAGCGTTAGAGATTCAAGTGGGCGATCGCATTGTTGCTTATTGCAACAACAAGATGCAAACCTGCACAGTGAAGCACATCGTAGATCCTGGGCAGCGTAACGTTACTTTGTCAGTTTCTACGTCCGAGCACTCTCGCAACTCCATTTCACGGGTGGTTCGGTTTCATCAAGACGCTTGGGTGGATTTGCAAGCCAAAGCTGCAAGTGCAAATCCTGTGATAGAGGATGCTTGCCAAGCGTAGTTCTCACCCGAGGATGCATGGTAACAGAGCAGGCTGATGGTGAATCGCTGATTTGCTAGTCATCTCGGCGGAAAAGAAACTCTAGTTTAAGGAATCGTTATGTCTAAAGAGCAGAAAGGCAACAAAGAATCTAAAAAACCGAAAGCTCAGTCTGATGGGACCAAAAAAGAAAAGAAAGACCCTAAGCGACATGACGGACTGGGCGGCAAATAAACGATTAGGTGTGGTGGTCCACCAGAAAGTAAAATTAAGATTTTCTGGTCAGGAAATAACTCAACACACCACCTAACTATTGTGTTATGGTTGAGAAGAGAATTAGTAATCGGTTGCAGCGTTTGTTTTTAGCATTGACGGTTTTTTCACCTTTGGTATTGGCAAGCTTCTCTCCGAAATCTCAATCTCTACACCCCTATGATTTTGGAGACAAGCTATGTCGATTTATGTAGGCAATTTGTCCTATGAAGTTACAGAAGCAGATTTGACTGCTGTATTTGCTGAATACGGTTCAGTTAAGCGAGTTCAGCTTCCCACCGATCGCGAAACTGGTCGGATGCGTGGCTTCGGCTTCGTAGAAATGGGTGCAGACGCTGAAGAAGCAGCTGCCATTGAAGCATTGGACGGAGCTGAGTGGATGGGCCGCGATTTGAAGGTTAACAAAGCCAAGCCTCGTGAAGACCGTGGTGGTGGTTCCTTCGGTGGTGGCGGTGGCCGCAGAAACGACAGTTTCTCTCGCGGTTACTAATCCCTGAACTTTTGTCGCTTGATTCTCAAGCCATTAGTTTTCAAGGATTGAGAGAGCTAAACTGGCCAAACTTAATGTCTGGTTAGGTTCTCTAGCTCATCAAATTTAATTTGTATAGGCTCAGGTTATTGCTACCTGGGCCTTTGTTTTTGCTCTATTTTTACAACATTTCTAGGGAAACTCTCTTCGTTGGGGCTGGAAAGGCCGCATCCAAGGCTTGCAGATCCTCCGGCGTGAGTTTCAGATCCAGCGTGGCTCGATTTTCTTCTACGTGAGCGATACTGCTGGATTTAGGAATGACAATCACATTTTCTTGGTGCAGCAACCAAGCGATCGCGATTTGAGCGGGAGTTACGTTTTTTTGTTGGGCAATGGTCTGTAGGGTACGATGCTGGAGCAGTCGGCCTTGTTCCACGGGTGAGTAGGCCATGATCGGGATACTTCGTTGGCGGCACCAAGGTAACAAGTCCCACTCAACGCCACGACGCATCAAGTTGTAAAGCACTTGATTGGTGGCGATCGCTTCTCCTCCGGGTGAAGCAATGGCTTGCTTCATATCGGCTACATCGAAATTACTGACTCCGTAATCTCGGATTTTGCCCGCCTGCTTCAGGGTTTGAAAGGCTTCCAAGGTTTCGGAGAGAGGGACAGAACCTCGCCAGTGCAATAAATAAAGATCAAGATAATTAGTTTTGAGCCGTCGTAAACTGCGCTCACAGGCAGCGATCGCGTCTTGACGAGAGGCGTTGTGCGGATAAACCTTGCTGACTAAAAAAGCGGAGGAACGCCGATCAGCAATGGCTTCAGCAATCACAGTTTCAGCACCGCCTTCGCCGTACATTTCGGCTGTATCAATCAGAGTGATACCGAGATTAAGGCCATGCTGCAAGGCTGCGATCTCGTTGGGACGTTGAGTAGCAGATTCTCCCATCCTCCAAGTGCCCATCCCTAAGGCTGGAATTGATTGACCCGATGGTAAGCGGATGGTTCTCATGGCAACTCTGGGAAGCAACTTTTTCAGACACTGCGATCGCGCTGCAATTCAGGAATACGACAGCAATTCTGGGCACAATAGCGCACTTAGCAACGATGAACATCTAACTGGAGGGCGATCGCCTCATACTCCGAAAACCTGTCCCATCTAGCTATCAGCTAGGCCAAGCCCTCCCCTCGATTGGTGCTGTTTAGACTGGAAGGAGACGTTTGTGAATTCTATGAGTCAGAATCCTGTGCCTAATTCTGAGAGTGTGGCAGACGCATTGATTGCTGATTTGAGACAAGAGGGGCAACTCATCAATTTAATTCTTCAAGGATGTATTGAGCTGCGTTGGGCAATCGGTCCAGAAGAACAGGACATTGCTAGAGCCATGATTTACAATGCGTTTGAAACCTACGCCTTGGAGCGAGGCATGTCTTTAGCAGCAGCCGAGCAGTTTTGTGAGCAGCATTTAGAAGACCTGATTCAGGATATTTTAGCCGTTTTATGAAAGTGTCGCCGCCAGAATCTAGATCGGGATCGCGCGCAGGCATGAGCTTGGCGATCGCAACGCTTGTGGCCATCGTCGCAACGCTGCTAGTCAATGCCCTCTCGAATTTTTTCCCGATTGCGGGGTTAAACATTGGCGCGGTTGCCAACACCATTCTGGGGGGTGTGCAGATTACCCCGGCTAACTACGCCTTTGCAATTTGGGGTCTAATTTATCTTGGACTCATTGCCTATGGGGTTTATCAGCTCGGCCCTGCTCAGCGCCAAGAGGCTACGCTGCGGCGGGCTAGCTCTCTGCTGATTGTGGCTTGCTTAGCTCAGATTGCTTGGGTTTATCTCTTCACGCTACAACTGTTTTGGCCTTCAGTGGCGGCAATGTTAGTGATTCTGCTGCCATTGATTGGAGCTTATTTGCAGCTACATGATGGCGGACGAGTGTCGCGCGATCGCCAATGGTTGGCCCATATCCCGTTTAGCATTTACTTAGGCTGGATTTCTGTCGCTACCATCGTCAATGTAGCCTCAGCGCTGTATAGTTCTGGCTGGGATCGCTGGGGTTTAAGTGCCACTAGTTGGACAGTCGCGATGTTGGTCGTTGCGACAATCATTGGAGCGCTTGTGGCCATACGACGCGCTGATATTGCCTTTACCTCGGTGTTCATCTGGGCCTTTGTGGCGATCGCAGTGCGTCAATTAGCGAACTCAGCCATAACGGCGACTGCGATTGGTGGAGCGATCGTCATGGCTGTGCTCTTAATATTCATTAACCGTAAATATAACCAACGCCACCTTTAGAGGTAATTTTTCACCCTGTACTTGAAGTTTCGGGCCTTCAGACGAGTGAGTCTATCGGAAGGTAGGGAGCGTATGGGCCGACATGCAGTAGAACAAACATAGGAGTGTTACATTTGCTGGGCGCAAGTACGAGTTTCAAATGTATCAAATTGCGATCGTTGATGATAATGAGGCTTGGTGCTTCATTTTAGAGGCTAGGCTAGGTCAACATGGCTATGCTGTGTCCACCTTTACTGATCCAGATGCTTTTCTGCGAGAAGCAGAGCGATTTGATCTCGCCCTGATTGACTTTTCCATGCCCCCACGACGCTACCAAATCAATACAGATGGCCCGGATGTGATTTGCCGATTGAGGCAGCGTGTAGCTAATCCACCTTTGGTAATTTTGATTTCATCTTTTTTCACGGATGATATCCTCAGTCAAACTTCTGATCTGGGGCTGGAAGCCGATGCTTACCTCAGCAAAAGTGTTGAGTCAGCAGGACTGCTGCGACAGATAGACCGCTTGCTAGCTCCTAAACGATCGCTGGCTAGAGAAAAATCTCAAGGGAGAACTGATAGCCAACAGCGCTCAGAACGCTCTTCCGTGATGGAGATGGGCGACTCCTTGCGGCGCTGCGGTTAGTTAAAGTAGTGTCATTGCTACTTATCGCTACCTGAAAGGCTGTTGAAGCTACAGAAGTCAGATTAGGATGAGTTTAGAGCGATCGCAATTCTGCTAATTTCTTTAGAAAGGCATAAAAGCAGCAAAGCGCCTCCGAACTCTCTAAGGAAACTTGGGTAATGGCCAGAGCAAAGCAGTTGCTGCAATCAGAGTATAGTGTTGCAGTGTTGGCAACCCTATTCGCTCTATTATTGCGATTCTTGCTAACGCCACTGCTACGCGAAAACGCTCCACTTTTGGTTTTCGTCTTGCCCGTCATGTTTAGTGCTTGGTACGGCGGGTTCCGAGCAGGGCTACTTGCAACCGGATTATGCACGTTATTCGGAACTTATTTCTTTATCCCCCCGTATTTCAGCTTACAGGTTACGGATGCAGTTAACCTAACCCGAATTTCAATCTTTGTCTTTGAGGGTCTATTCATTAGTTGGCTCAGTCAATCTTTACGAAGTGCTAGACAAAGGGCTGAAAAGGCTTTTGCGATCCTGAAAGAGAGTGAGGAGCAATACCGTCTTCTGGTAGAGGGAGTCCGGGACTACGCCATCTTTGGGCTGGATGCTAACGGATACATTACCAGTTGGAACAGTGGCGCAGAAGTACTGAAGGGATATAAGGCCGCAGAAGTCTTGGGTCATCATTTTTCGATCTTTTATCCAGAAGCAGCGATCGCTCAAAATAAGCCTGCTTATGGGTTGCAAGTTGCAATTGCAGAAGGACACTATACAGACGAAGGTTGGCGGAGACGCAAGGATGGTTCGTTGTTTTGGGCAAGCGTAGTGATTACTGCCCTCTACGATGAGAACCAGAAGCTATATGGTTTTTCTAAAGTCACTCGCGACATTACAGAACGTAGGCGTAGTGAGCAAGCCTTGCAAGAGAGCTATAACTTGCTGGAGCGGGTGATTGAAGAAACGGCAGATGCGGTGTTTGTCAAGGATCTTCAGGGAAAATATCAACTAGTTAACTCGGCAACAGCACGTGTTTTTGGTAAGCCAAAGACAGAAATTTTAGGAAAATCCGATCTAGAGTTAATTCCTTTGAAGCAGGCGATCGCGCTGCAAAAGATCGATCGCTCTGTGATAGAAACAGGCATCTCGCAAGCCTCGGAAGAACCCCTTTTAGTAGCAGGCGAGGTCCGCATATTTCTCACAAGCAAAGATCCTTGCCGTGATGCTGAAGGAAACATCGTGGGTGTGATTGGGGTAGCGCGGGATCTAACGGAACGCATCCAAGCGGAGATGGCTCAGCGGCAACTACTCAAAGACCTGTCAGATGTGAAATTTGCTCTGGATCAAGCTGCAATTTTAGCCACCACAGATAGTCATGGCGTGATCACAGAGGTCAATGACCAGTTTTGTCAAATCTCGCAATTTAGCCGAGCTGAATTGATTGGCCAAACACATCGCCTGATCAACTCTGGCTACCACTCTCAAGAATTCTTTCGGCAGCTCTGGTCCACGATTACTCAGGGAGAAGTTTGGCAGGGAGAGATTAAGAACCGAGCCAAGGATGGCACCAGCTATTGGGTTGACACCACAATCGTGCCGTTTTTGGATGAATCAGGTAAGCCGCTGCAATATCTCGCGGTTCGGTTTGATATCACAACTCGCAAGCAAGCAGAAGCCAAACTGCAACGTTCAATTCAACGCCTAGAAGCCGTACATCAGATTGACCAAGCAATTCTAAGCCTAGAGGCTCCATCTGCGATCGCCCATTCCGCTCTATCTCACCTGAGCAACGTGCTGCCTTGCAACCAGTCGGCTGTGGTTCTGTTTGACATCGAAGCCGCTGAACTTCAGATCCTAGCTGGAGCAATTGCCAATGATGTGGCAGGAACTGTCCTCCCGATTAGAGATCGCTTTCCAATTGCCATGCTATGGGATCGAGAACCGATTTGGTATGTCCAAGACCTAGCAGATTTGCCGCAACGCTCCGTGGGCTTAGAGCAAATCCTGACCGCTGGATATCATAGCTTTCTGGCGATCGCCCTCACCGTTGAGAACTCTGTTTTAGGAGATTTGATTTTATTGGCTCAGGCAAGGGATGCCTTTAGTGCTGAAGATCAACAAATTGCTCAAGAAGTGGCAAGTCAGCTGGCGATCGCGATTCAGCAAACTCGATTGCGAGACCAACTTCAAGGTTATACCAATCAACTAGAACAACGAGTGGCAGAACGCACTACAGCTCTCGAAGAAGCAATTGATGGCTTAGAGACTTTTAGCTATTCGGTGTCCCACGATTTACGCGCTCCCCTACGGTCTATGCAGGGTTTATCTCAAGCCCTTTTGGAAGACTACGGCGATCGCCTGGATGCCATAGGGCAACGGTACGCTCAGGAAATTTCGGCTTCTGCCCAACAAGCGGACCAGCTAGTCAACGATTTGCTAGATTATGGGCGCTTGTCGCGAGCGGAGATTATTGTTCAACCGCTCAACCTAACTGAATTGGTAACGACAGTAGTTGAGAAAACAGAAGCTGAGTGGCAAGCCCGACCCGCAATGGTGACAGTGGATCACCCACTGCCAGAGGTGATGGGCCATCGGCTCACCCTGATTCAAGCTTTGCTGAATCTTCTAAACAATGCGGTGAAGTTTGTCCCCCCAGACAGACAGCCTCAGATTCACATCTGGGCAGAATTGCGGTCTGGATGGGTGCGGCTGTGGATCGAAGATAACGGCATTGGCATTGCCCCTCAATATCATGAGCGGATTTTTCAAGCCTTTGAGCGATTGCACACCAGGCAGGCTTATCCGGGGACAGGTGTAGGGCTGGCGATCGTCCGCAAAGGAGCTGAGCGTATGAGAGGGCGAGTAGGAGTCGAGTCAGCCTTGGGGCAAGGAAGCCGCTTTTGGTTAGAGTTACAAGCAGGCGAGGAGAGCAGCACCGCTGAGCCTTGATTTATTATTTCTACGAATAAATATCTTTTGAAGAATGGAGCCCATGAGGACAGTCAATGGATATTTTGGTTATCGATGACAACTAGGGCGATCGCTTGTTGGCAGAACGCGAGCTATACCCTATTAAATTTGTATCTCCTGGCATACAGCCACAGGTAAGGATATGGACCGAACATCGGGATCACTAGGTGTGCCTGTGGGTGGAAGATAACGGCATCGGGATCGCTTCCGAAAACCAGAATCGTATTTTTGGTGGATTTGAGCGCCTACATGCCGAAGAAACTTATCTTGTTACTGGCATTGGATTAGCCATTCTGCGGCGTGCGTTGGAGCGGATGTGTGGGCAGACTAATGTGGAGGCTGATCTGGGTACAGGCAGGCGCTTTTAGCTCGAATTACCAGTCCCCGCTGAGTTCTAATATGATTCAGTGTCAATTAATACAAGAAAATATATTGAGTGATTTCTTTAACAAGCAGTACAGTCTTAAGGTTGATTCCCAGCTTGCCTGCTAACGCTGTAACCTGATCTTTAGCTTTTCGCCTATTCCCTCGTCCACCCTGCGCCACCCGCTGAAATTGTAATGCTCCGTGTCTTGCTGATTGACGATAATCAGGGCGATCGCCTACTCGCCATTCGTGAATTGAAGAAAACGTTTTTCGATTTGCAAGTTCAAGAAGTTGGTGAGGCGAGTGAGTTTACCCAAGCTCTGGAGGCAGGAGAGTTTGATTTGGTCGTGACTGACTACCAACTGCGTTGGAGCAACGGCTTAGAAATCCTACAAAGTATAAAACTTTGCTACCCCCACTGCCCTGTAGTGATGTTTACAAACAGTGGCTCTGAGGAAGTGGCTGTCAGGGGTATGAAGCAGGGCTTGAGCGACTATGTGCTAAAGGGCAAGCCATTATATCGCTTGGCTATTGCCGTACAAGAAAGCTTAGACAAAGAACGGCTCCGCCGGGAGTACGAAGAAACGCTAGAACAACTGAGGCTTTCAGAAGAACGGTTCCGCCAGCAAGCTAAAGAGCTAGAGGAAGCCAATCAACTTAAGGATGAGTTTCTCGCAGTGCTGTCTCACGAGTTGCGATCGCCCTTGAACCCGATTCTAGGCTGGGTCCAAATCCTTCGCAGCGGTAAGTTAGATGCAGACAAAGTGAACTACGCTCTAGAAACGATTGAGCGTAATGCCAGACTGCAAACTCAATTAATCGAAGACTTATTAGATATTTCCCGCATTTTGCGCGGCAAACTCCACTTAAACAGTACGGCGGTTGACCTAGTGCCCACCATTGAGGCCGCTTTAGAGAATATCCGTTTAGCGGCTGAAGCTAAGCATATTCAACTTACGACTCGCTTAGAACCACGAGGTAAATTTATCGCTGGAGATGTGGCTCGCCTGCAACAGATTCTCTGGAATTTGCTTTCTAATGCGATTAAATTTACGCCGACTGGAGGCAAAGTTGAAGTTTGCTTAGAATATGTTGATCTAGAAGCCAAAATCACAGTCAACGATACAGGCAAAGGAATTAACCCAGAGTTTCTACCACATGTGTTTGACTACTTTCGCCAAGCTGACAGCTCTACCACTCGCAACTTTGGCGGCTTAGGTCTGGGATTAGCGATCGTTCAACACTTAACAGAGATTCATGGTGGCAGGGTGCAAGCTGCGAGTTTAGGGGAGGGTCAAGGTGCCACTTTTACGGTGCTGCTACCTTTGCTGACCACAGATACAGAAGGAGTTGGCACGGCAGTTCTGGTTGATCAATCTTCCAATTTGCAAGGAGTCAAAGTGCTTGTAGTAGACGATGAACCGGATAACTTAGAGCTGGTTCATTTTGTCCTCGAAGATGTAGGCGCAACAGTCATTGCAGTATCTTCAGCGCGAGCTGTATTGGAGCTATTACTAGAATTTCAACCCGATGTTCTAGTCAGCGATATTGGGCTGCCTGAAATGGATGGGTATGCTCTATTGCGAGAAGTTCAGGCTTTAACCTCACAACTGGGAAGAAGTCTGCCTGCGATTGCGCTGACTGCTTATGCGGGTGAAGTCAACCAACAACAAGCGATCGCTGCTGGATTCGAGATTCATCTAGCGAAACCCATCGACCCCCTTGAGTTAATCACCGCGATCGCAAACTTATCCAAGAGATAAAGATAGGCTGATTTATATCTTTTTGCTGCTAAGTTCTTGTCTTGTCTGTGGCTCAGGTTTTGATAAGAGCTGCATGGCTTGCAGTCCAGCAATTGGTTCTACAAACGAGCAGGAGCCGAAGGAACGGAAGATCTGTTTACGGGCGATCGCTAGTTCTGGCAGGCTGAGCTGATGTTGGTTCCAGCTAATAGCGCTGTCTGTTAGTAGAAACTGATCAGCCGACTGTTCTTGCAGCAAGCTTAAACCAGCTTCCGAAGTAATCTTTTGCCAGTAGACCAAAGCTGAAGCCAGCGCCACATTTAAGAAACCAGGCATCGTTGTGACCTCACTCTCTGGTTCGTAGGTCAACGGGTACTCGCCAGGTATGGGGTGATGAAGACCTGCAGTGGCCTTGAAGGAGACTTGAGCCTGAGCACAGGCAAAGATAAATTCGTAGAGTTGTACTGCACTTGGAAAGGCAGCCGCAGTTATGCCACCAGTCCGAATTTTGGCAGAGGCTCCTTGGTGGTGTAACACGTCTAAGTAAGGAGTTAAATCCTGATCCAGAGGAATTTCAAAAAAGGTTTCTACTTGTGGCAGTAGATCGAGAGCGGTGATTTCAGTTGCTGTTAAGGGAGGAAATTCTAGAGCTTGGAGGGCGATCGCAGGGTTATGAGCCGCTAAAGATTGAACTCGACTGAGAACAGGCTCAAAATCCTGAGAAATAACGATACTAAGCGGCCACTGGGCGAGCGGGAAGGTAGGTAAGAGAGCAATGAATTCTTCTAGGTGTGAGGCGGGCAGGACGAATCGCCCCAGCATCCAAGCGTCAGGAGAAGCGTGATATTGAGCATAATTCGCCATTGCTGCTTTTAGGCTCAACTGAGCGGGTGGAAAGAAACCTGCATAATCTACGATCGCTGAAAGAAAGGTACTAACTGATGACAGCATCTAGCGTTACCTCAAATACGGATTATCTTCGAGGTGGTTTAGATGTCCGTACTCAACCTAATTGCCTTGTCAAAAATTAACCCTTGAGACGGACCAAAAATAAAATCTATAATCTTACTATAGGGTTAGTAGCAAGTGAGCTGCAAACCACAGAACCCCTCTCAGGACGAGTCTGTATTCTGACGCTGCATTGACAGAAAACATCTCTGATTTAAGTAATGAGATCGCTCCAGTGAATAAAGGTAGGTAAGGTCGAGCGCCTTTTATCAGCTGGAATAGTCATGGATTTTGGTGTGAGGAGTGGGAGCGGTGCCCTGCGGTAGAAGCGGCTGGTCAGGAGGAATCCCCATGCATGATATTTGCCCGATTAAACGCTTTGATCACCTAGAATTCTACGTGGGTAATGCCAAGCAAGCAGCGCTCTTTTATGCTGATTGCTTTGGTTTTACCAATACTGCTTATCGGGGATTAAGTACTGGAAGCCGCGACGTAACCTCCTATGTCATGGAGCAAGGAGAAATTCGTTTGGTCCTAAGTAGCGCTCTGCACCCCGATCACGCGATCGCGCAGAGCGGGTTGAAACATGGCGATAGTGTGGCAGTGATTGCTCTAGAAGTGCCAGATGCAGAGAAAGCCTTCTGGGAAACAACATCTCGTGGAGCTAGAGAAGCGATCGCACTGACTGAGGAGCAAGACGAGCAAGGGGTGTTTCGCTACGCCGTTATTCATGTCTATGGAGATATGCTAGTTAAGTTTGTTGAGCGCAGCCAATACCAAGGATTTGCTCCTGGTTTCGCTATGCGTCAGCAGGCTCATCAACGGGTTGGTGCAGGGCTAACCGCGATTGATCATGTCGTAGCCAACGTAGAATATGGCGCAATGGATCGCTGGGTACAGTTCTTCACCGATACGCTGGGCTTTGAGCTATTGATGCACTTTGATGATCAGGCAATTTCTACAGAATATTCTGCTTTGATGTCTAAGGTGATGCGCGATCGTACAGGCAAAATTAAGCTACCCATCAACGAGCCCGCCTATGGCAAACGCAAATCACAGATTGATGAGTTCTTGGAATATCACCACGGACCTGGGATTCAGCATATCGCTTTAGCAACCAACAATATTATTGAAACAGTCACCCAACTAAAACGCTCTGGCGTTGAGTTCCTCCAGACTCCCCCGACATATTACCAAAACTTAGCTTCCCGTGTCGGTGCTCTAGAAGAACCGATTGATCAACTTGCTCAGTTAGGCATTCTGATCGATCGCGATTCGGAAGGCTATCTCCTCCAGATCTTCACCCAACCTGTCCAAGACCGCCCCACCCTATTCTTTGAGATCATTCAGCGCCACGGAGCCCAAGGATTTGGTGAAGGCAACTTTAAGGCACTGTTTGAAGCGATCGAACGAGAACAAGCGCTGAGGGGAAATCTTTGAGAAGTTATGAGCTACTACTACAAACTAGGAGCAATTCCCCATAAACGGCACACGCAGTTCCGTCAACCGGATGGCTCGCTTTATCACGAAGAATTGATTAGTGTCCAAGGGTTTTCGGGGGTGCAATCTTTGCTGTACCACTTGCGGCCACCAACTCAGGTTTATAAGGTGTTATCTCATCAAGACACCAAGATTGTTCATGAGGAGTCGAGTGCCTTGCGGCATCGTCATTTACGCACCGCAGATGTCACAGCAGGTGGAGATGCGATCGCGGCTCGAATTCCTTTACTAGTAAATGCCGATGTCTGTATTTCTGTCGCTCGACCAACAGAGCCGATGGCTTACTGGTACCGCTTTGCTCACGGAGATGAGGTGATCTTTATCCATCAGGGTACAGGGATATTGGAGAGCCAATATGGGGTGCTGCCTTATCGACCGGGAGATTATTTGGTAATTCCAACCGGGGTACTGTGGCGGATTCTGCCAGATGCAAAAAGCGAGCAGCGGATGTTGGCGATCGAAGCTCAGGGACATATCGAACCACCTCAGCGGTATCTAAATCGGTACGGCCAGTTTCTGGAACATGCACCTTACTGTGAGCGGGACATTCGCCCACCCCAAGACTTAGTGGTTCACGATGAAGCAGGGGAGTTCGAAGTTCAAATTAAAACTCAGGGTTGTATTACGCATTATCTCTATCACTATCATCCGCTAGATGTGGTGGGTTGGGATGGTCATCTGTATCCTTATGCTTTAAATATTGAGGATTTTGAACCAATTACCGGACGGGTGCACCAGCCGCCTCCTGTGCATCAAACCTTTGCGGCGGCTGGGTTTGTGATTTGTTCTTTTGTGCCGCGTCTGTTCGATTACCATCCACTCGCCATTCCTGCACCCTACAATCACTCCAATGTCGATTCGGATGAGGTGCTTTACTACGCTGCGGGTAACTTTATGTCACGCAGAGGCATCGAAGAAGCTTCTGTCACTGTGCATCCTAGCGGCATCCCCCACGGTCCCCATCCCGGTATGTATGAAGGGTCAATTGGTAAAGAGCGCACCGATGAATTAGCTGTCATGATTGACACCTTCCGCCCCCTCAAGTTAACGGCTCAGGCTACGCACTTAGAGGATCTCAATTATCTCTACAGTTGGAGCGCTTAATCTGGACTTTTAGTTTTTCTCTCTCTTCTCAGGAGAACTTCGATGATGACTACAGTTCTCAACTCGCCTACTCCTGCAATCTCTGCTCGAATTCAAGAACGTTTGCAGCAAGGCCAGCTAACTCAAGACCAAGTGACCGAGTTTCAAGCTTTTCTGGCTGAAATCGATCGCCACTTTCTGCAACACCGGATTATTACAGACAATGCTTACACCCGTTGGTTTCAGCAAGGTGAAGCGGCAGATGCTGAGTTGCGGCATTTTATCCAGCAATTCTCGGTTTTCTCTAATCAGTTTCTAATTGCAGCGCTACAAAAGGAGATTAATGCTCCCACGCTCCAACAGTCGCGGGCGAGCCGAGAAATTCTCTTAAATGAATTAGGCGTAATCTACCGTAAAACTGGGCAAGCGATCGCCAATCAGCCATCTTTAACCGAGGCAGAAAAAGAGCGAGAAGGTGATCCAGAACTGGTCGGAACAGAAGGCACAGTAGATGGAGGGATTTGTCGTTTCCGCGCCGCTCACTTTGAATGGTTGGTGGCAGTGGCAGCGAGTTTAGGGCTGAATTTCGCGGATATTGGTAAACGCAAGCATGGCACGCCAGCAACGCTGCATTTCTGCGATGAGTTAATTCGGCTTTACGGCAGCGACGACCCCCAAATCGCGGAAGGTGCGAGCTTTGCGGTGGAGCATTGGGCCGCAGCAGGCTTCTGGCAAGAGCTAGAAGATGGTTTACTGAAGATTAAACAAATTCGACATCCTCAACTACCGCTAGCCTTCTTCACCTGGCACAACCGCGTAGAAGCGCAACATGCAGGACATACCTTAGAAGAGATTGAAGCTGTTTACTTCAGCTCTGATTTTGATCCAGTCAAGTTTTTTCAAGGAGGTCGAGAGATTCTGGAAGCGATCGCGGTCTTTTGGAATGGCTTAGCGAGCGATCTTTACATGCAATAACCACCTGCTTAAAAAATTGTCTTGAGTAGCAAGTTATCCATCAACTTGTGATCTACCAAATATTTGACAATTGCATGCCCTGATTCCTCAAATGCTTGAATTGTGCAGTTTGGTAAGGCATTAAAGCGGCTAGCATGCAGATCGTCTAAATTCACAGTTCCAGGTGTTTCTGGATCTAGCTTTTTACCATAGAAGATACGTATATCTGGAGTATGAGGAGAAGTCTGGCAGAGTGTAGGCAAGTCAAAATAACGAACACTAGGAGGATTTGTCTCTAGGGCTTCCATGATGGAGAGCCAGCGAGTATCGCCCATTGCGATCGCTTGAGCGGAGTCTAGGCAGGACAGAGGACCAAAAGTAATGATCTGATCGGCTCCTAACAGTTGTCCAAACATAATGGCGGCATACCCACCCATAGACTGCCCAATCATAATGACTTTGCTAGGGGCAATTTGAACAATTAGTTGTTTCAGGCTATCTACAACTTCGTTAACTGTGTGTCCTAGTCCTGGGATGCCGCGCTGATACCAACTGTTGGATAAGTCTCGCACCAAAATTCGGTTGATAGGTTTAGCAGCTAACTGAGCCAATTTTTTGGTTCTGCCGTAAAAATCAAACTGAGGAAGACCATCCCAAGAGACAAAACCAAACGAAATAGTTAACGGTTCCCCGGCAAAGATCTCATCTACCAGGTATGAAGCATTGGTGCTCTCAACTATCTCATTCGTGAGAGGGCCATGATTCAGGACCAAATTAGACTGCTGAGCCAGCAAAGTTGCTTGCCCTGACGCTACCTGACTACTTTGAGCCGCTTTGCCTGTCGATGATATGTCTGTCGATGAAGTGATATGAGGGTTTTGATGTGAGTATGTGTTGGGGAAGATGAAATTGGTAAATGACAGCGAGATGCTAACGTCCAGCCCTTTGACTTGATGCCACCATCCCACTGGTACGAAAATTACTTCTCCAGGTTCTAATACTGTTTCAATAATCTGAACATCTTTAACGAGTGGATACTTTTCGTAATCTATATTCTCCAAATCTACACGACTGAAGACACCAATATCGTTGTAAACCAAGGGAGTGGCAGCGGGTGAAATTAGCCGCCAGCGCTTGCGTCCATACACTTGAGCCATCATCAAGTTCATTGGGTCGTGGTGCAACGGAGTAACGGTGCCTGCTGGCCCAAACCAAAAGAAGACTGTGCCTTTTGTGCTTTCAGGGTTCAGTAGTTCCGGAAACATGATAAAGTCCTTGAACAGACCTTTGAGGTCTTCGCGCTCAAGGTTGCCATTGTTGGCAACCATGTAGTAGTCATTACTTTCTCCACCCTGAACCACCATATCTACATATTCGCTAAGCTTGATTGCCCGCTTATATTGATTAGTATTGATTTCGTAGCTGGGGTCTGAGGTGCGACCAAATTGGATTTGTACTTCTGCTTGACCGTAATTCGTCTTTAAAAAGTCAGGAGTCCACGAGGAAAGGGCAGGCCAGTCCGCCATCATGCCTGTCAAAATAACAGGTGTGTTGGTTGCGTAATATTTTTCTAAAAATTCTTCTCTAGAGATGCGATCGCGTCGTTCAATCGTACTAAAGTTAGGAGATAGCTGTGTGAGTTGGCGTTGAATCGTCAGAATAGACTCTAGTTTACGTAGACGTTGCAGTGTTTCACTTTCTGTTTGAAAGGTTTTTTCGGTTGCAATATAGCTGACTGCCTGAGTTGCTAGGGCTGCATCAATTCCTTCGCGGACCATTGTCTCAACTAAAACAGAGTCTGGAACTTGGCGAAGCTTGTTCTCAATGATCCATTGTTTCCAAGGCTCAGAGAGATTTAAGGCCGATGAATCTGCCTGACTTGCTACAGATGTCTGTGGGATTACCTTTTGTTGTTCTAGTTCCAAAATTTTGGCAGCAAGATTCATCCGCTCTTGTACAGAGAGCTGCTCACTGGACAACATTGCCTCCAATGTTTCTATTGCTCGCTCAACTAAATTGCCAAATTTTGGTGATTGAGCAATCGCTGTGGGATCAAGATTGAGTGCCAACTGCTTTTCTGTAAACATATTAAATGTTTGTAATCAATCTCTAACTCTTGGAAATCAAGCTTAGTAAAGCTTTAGAGGTCAGGCAGATAAGTGTATTAACATAGATGCAGAGGAGTGTTTCAAGCTTCATCATACACGCTCTAAATTTTGATTCCATTTCCTCTCAAATGACTTGAAGCTTTTCATCACTCCCCATCAGGCAGCTAGATTCAAATCTATTTTTGCAAGGGGTGAATTGCGATCGCCAAACAACTGTCCTTGGCGCAACTTCTGATCTGTGGCATTGAAAACCACATTGCCACTCAACTTTTAACCCAGATCAATCAGTTGCTTGTTGCTTTACCAACGATTGAGTGTTGGCAATATTTCACTCAGCATCTTCTGAAGCCTGAGCATCCTTGGGCGTTACATCAACTCCTCTACACTGAAACTTTTGCTGACTGGGATGAAAAACAGGGGCCGCCTCCTGCTTGGTCTCCTTCTCTGGAGCAAATTCAGTCTACAAATATTGCGGCTTTGATGCGAAAACAGGCGATCGCAACCTACCCGGAATTACATGCTTGGTCCTGTCAGCATCGAGATGAGTTTTGGCAAATCATGATGCGACGGTTGGGAATTCGCTTTCAGCAAAACTATACACAGATTCTAGATTTATCCCAAGGAGTTGAATCGCCTCAGTGGTTGATCAACGCTCGGCTCAATATTGTAGAAAGTTGTTTCCAAGCCCCCGATAGCGCTATAGCCATTGTCTTTCAACCGGAGGGGGGTTCTCTGGATACCCTCACCTATGGCGAACTGCGTAGTTTGGTGAATCAGGTTTCAAATGGTCTAGTAGAACTGGGTCTACGACCAGGAGACGCGATCGCTGTTGTCTTACCGATGACAGTAGAAGCAGTTGTGATTTATTTGGGGATTGTTCAGGCGGGTTGTGTGGTGGTGTCGGTCGCGGATAGCTTTGCTGCACCTGAAATCGCTATCCGCTTACAGATTGCGCAAGCAAAAGCAGTATTCACGCAAGCCTTGATTCTGCGGGCTGGAAAGCAATTGCCTCTCTATACCAAAGTCATAGAGGCACAGTCTCCAAAAGCGATCGTTCTTGCTGCTTCTTCTAACACTCAATTGCGATCGGGTGATCTGTCCTGGCAAGATTTCCTGAGTGATCGCCAGCAATTTCAGCCTATACCTGCGGTTTCATCAGCTCACACTAATATCTTGTTCTCTTCTGGGACCACTGGTGAACCCAAGGCAGTTCCTTGGACGCAGACCACGCCGATTAAATGTGCCGTGGATGGACATCTACACCAAGACATTCATGCTGGAGATGTGGTGGCTTGGCCGACAAACCTGGGTTGGATGATGGGTCCGTGGCTGATCTATGCCAGTTTGATTAATCAGGCCGCGATCACCTTGTACTATGGTACTCCGACGACCAGAGAGTTCGGAAAATTTATTCAAGACGCTCAGGTAACGATGCTGGGTGTAGTGCCTAGTTTAGTAACAGCATGGAAAAATACTGATTGTATGAAAGGACTGGACTGGAGCACAATTAAAACTTTTAGCTCTACAGGTGAGTGTTCTAATTCACAGGATATGTTGTTCCTCATGTCTTTGGCAGGCTATAAACCCATCATAGAATACTGCGGTGGGACCGAAATCGGTGGAGCATATATCACTGGAACTGTAGTACAACCCTGCGCTCCTGCAACTTTTACCACTCCTGCTCTCGGTCTTGATGTTGTCATTATGAACCCAGAGGGACAGCCAGCAGAGAGAGGTGAAGCATTCATCATTCCTCCGTCTATTGGGCTCTCAACTGAACTGCTGAATCGGGATCATCATCAAGTGTACTTTGCCGATACACCTTGTTTACCTGTCGTGCGCGAGGCTATAGAAGCCAAGAGTCAAAGAGGCTTTTCTCATGCTTCACCCTCCATCCCTCTTCGTCGCCACGGCGATCGCTTAGAACGTTTACCCAACGGCTACTATCGAGCCCAGGGACGAGTAGATGATGCAATGAATTTGGGTGGAATTAAGGTGAGTTCCACAGAGATCGAGCAAGTGCTGAATAGAGTTGAGGATATTGGTGAGACAGCGGCGATCGCGATCGCTCCTCCGGGCGGTGGTCCTAGCCAGTTAATTATTTATGCGGTTGTTGTCCCGAATAGCTCGAAAACTAGAGAGGAACTAAAAACCTCTCTGCAAACTGCGCTCGCTCAGAATCTCAATCCTCTCTTCAAAATTCGTGATGTGGTCATGTTGGATGCTTTGCCACGGACAGCTTCTAACAAGGTGATGCGACGGGTGCTGCGTGACCAATACCGTCTAACGCCTTTATGAGGGAGATTTAGGGAGCTAGCTGATTTTTCATACAGTGAGGTAATTATGACAATATTTGCAGAACGTATGAGTCACCTAGGCACTGAATCCGCTTTTGAGGTGCTTGCTAGAGCTAAAAAGTTAGAAGCTCAGGGCAAAAGTGTGATTCATCTAGAGATTGGTCAGCCCGATTTTCCCACCCCTGACAATATCTGTGAAGCCGCTTGCCGAGCCATGCGCGAAGGATATACGGGCTATGGTCCTGCAGCTGGGTTATTGGAGTTTCGCAAAGTAGTTGCTGAGTATATTGCAGCGACCAGAGGTGTGGAAGTTCATCCCGATGAAGTCGTCGTCACACCTGGAGCTAAACCAATTATTTTTTTCACGATATTGACGCTGGTGAATCCGGGAGATGAGGTCATTTATCCCAATCCAGGTTTTCCGGTTTATGAATCGGTAATCAGTTTTGTTGGCGCTAAAGCTGTGCCTTTACCGTTACGGGAAGAAGTAGATTTTCGCTTTCGGATTGAAGACTTAGTTAGTGCTATTTCCGATCGCACCAAACTCTTAATTATTAATTCTCCTCAAAATCCTACAGGCGGGCTGTTGGCCGCAGAAGATTTGGCTGCGATCGCAGAGCTAGCCAATAAACATGATTTCTATGTGCTCTCTGATGAGGTTTATTCCCGGATGGTCTATGGCGAGAAGCATCAAAGTATCTTAAGTTTGCCAGGGATGAAAGCGCGGACTATTTTGCTGGATGGTCACTCGAAAACCTATGCGATGACAGGCTGGCGCTTGGGGTATGGTGTGGCTCCTCAGGCCATCACGGAAAAGATGGTGCAACTGATGATTAATTCTAATTCTTGCACCTGCTCTTTTACACAAATCGCTGGAATGGAAGCATTGACTGGGCCACAGGATGCGGTGGAGCAAATGATGGCTGAATTCCAACAACGGCGAGATGTGATTGTTGAAGGACTCAATGCGATCGCTGGAATCCAATGTCGCAAACCCACAGGTGCGTTCTATGTATTCCCCAATGTCAAGCAACTACCCCTCTCTTCTGATGCGCTGGCTGATTATCTTTTGCAGGAAGCAAATGTCGCCGTCCTCTCAGGAACTGCTTTCGGTGAGTATGGTGATGGCTACTTAAGACTTTCCTACGCTAATTCTCCAGAGAATATCCATGAGGCGTTAGAACGAATTCAAATAGCGATAATTAAGCTTAAGTAGGCGCAACGGAAAGAGGGGGGGTTAAGTTTCTTCGGTAAGACGTAAGGCAGCAATGTTTTGACAAGAGAAAGTGGCTCCCTCTACACATCGACGGTGAATCAATTCTATGATCTGTCTGGCTGAATTTTTGAAAGACCACTGACACAGGCAACCATCATCTTGAGGTGCTACTGATAAGGGTACAAAGCCTTTGCTCTGCCATACTTCGGCTGCTGCATTTATATCATTGGTACGCAGGGCAACATGATGAACGGTATTTAAGCCCCGCTCTTGCAAAAGGCGATCGAGCTGATCACTAGATGCGTGGGGAGCGGCTAGGACCAGAATGCCGCCGGATGGCATTAGCACTGAGAGCAAATACATCGTTAGATCAGCCGGGAAAGTGGTGAAACCTGGGCAGAAGTCTTGTGGCCATATTCCTGGCCCTTCAATGGTTTTCGCTCCATACTGAATTAAGCGGTTGGCGTATTGGGTGAGATCCACGGAGCTGGAGAACAACATCACCAAGTGATCTATAACCACCCTTTCACCAAATAAGATGGTTACAAATGCAGCATCTAGAAACTCAGGTTGTTTGCCTGCCTCTTTGTAGAAAAGCAGTCCATCAACTTCTACATAAGGTGGCTCGTGAATGCTTTGAGGCTGGTTTGCAGTGCGATCGCGAGTAGAGTATGACATAACCAATTCACCTAAATCACGCCATGTTTTTTGCCGACTCTTGCAAACGCATCAATACAGTGGTCAAGATGGGCTTGGGTATGAGCAGCAGAGAGCTGGATTCGAATGCGGGCCTGACCTTGAGGCACCACAGGATAGCTAAACCCAATCACATAAATGCCTTCCTCTAGCAGATCATGTGCCATATCCTTGGCTAACTTGGCTTTGTAGAGCATGATTGGCACAATGGGATGGATACCTGGTTTAATGTCGAAGCCGCGATCGCTCATCTGCTGCCGAAAGTAGCGTGTATTCTCCATCAGGCGATCGCGTAGCTCACTAGTTTCGTTGAGCAGATCTAAGACTCGAATGCTGGTGTAGGTAATGGCAGGAGCCAATGTATTAGAGAACAGATAAGGCCGCGATCGCTGCCGCAGTAGATCCACTATCTGTTTATGAGCAGCGGTAAAGCCACCAGAAGCACCTCCTAAGGCTTTCCCAAGAGTGCTGGTGATAATATCTACTCGCCCGATTACGCCACAATGCTCGATCGAACCCCGTCCCTGGGCTCCCAAAACTCCGGTGCCGTGGCTATCATCTACCATGACCAAAGCATCATATTTCTCCGCTAAGTCGCAAACTTGCTCTAGCTGGGCAATCTCTCCATCCATGCTAAAAACGCCATCTGTGGCAATCAGCCGAATTTTAGCGGTCTGAGTCTCTTGCAGAACTTGTTCTAATTCCTGCATATCACTATGCGCATAGCGATACCGCTTAGCTTTGCACAGCCGAATGCCATCAATAATGCTGGCATGGTTTAGGGCATCGCTGATTACCGCAGACTCAGCATCAAGGATGGTCTCAAATAATCCTCCATTCGCATCAAAACAGGAGGTGTAGAGGATCGCGTCCTCCGTGCCCAAGAATTCTGAAATCCGAGCCTCCAGCTCTTTATGAATCACTTGAGTACCACAGATAAAGCGCCCAGAGGAGAGGCCAAATCCGTACTTGGCAATTCCCACCTGCGCCGCTGCTACGACATCAGGATGATTAGCCAATCCCAAGTAGTTGTTGGCGCAAAAGTTCAGTACTTCCCTGCCACCCTGAACCACAATTTCAGCTCCCTGTGGCATTGTTAGCGCCCGTTCTTCTTTACTTAAGCCCGATTGCTGGATCTCATCTAGGAGGGTTTGAAAAATAGCTTTGGAGGTAAACATGACCAAATTAAAACGAACTAAAAAGTGTTAATGAAAGTCAAAAGTCAGCTTCTCACGGCTGGCTTTTGGCTTGTGACTTCTATCCTTTGCGAGAGCTTTTCTAACATATCCACCACGATCGCCGATAAGCCATATTGATGCCTCCAACCCCAATCGGCTCTTGCGCGTGAATCATCAATCACAGCAGGCCAAGAATCTGCGATCGCTTGACGAAAATCCGGTGCGTAGTGGCAGTTAAAATGAGGAAGATGCTTTTGAATTTCAGTGACCAATTCGGCAGCAGAGAAACTCACGGCAGTAATGTTATAACTGGAGCGAATTTTAATCGAATTTGGCTCAGCAGCCATTAAATCTAAAATGGCACGGATAGCATCTGGCACATACATCATGGGTAGCCGAGTTTCTGGACGCACAAAGCAGGTGTAAGTGCCGTGCTGAAGCGCTGCTGCAAAAATTTCTACCGCAAAATCTGTGGTGCCGCCGCCCGGAGGAGTGCTGTAGCTGATGATGCCTGGCAAACGTAGACTCCGGACATCAACGCCAAAGTGGTGCGCGTAGTAATGGCAGAGCAATTCCCCTGTAACCTTAGTGATCCCGTAGATCGTAGCGGGATCTTCAACCGTAATTTGGGGTATCTAGTTTAGGGGTGTGAGGCCCAAAGACCGCGATCGAGCTAGGAAAAAAGACTTTTAACTGATATGTTTTTGCAGCTTCTAAAATGTTTCTCAAACCATTGACATTGACATCCCAGCAGCGATCTGGGTATTTTTCTCCTTTGGCCGAGAGTACTCCGGCAAGATGATAGATCGTTTGAATCTGCTCTTGTTCAATGATCGTCTGTAGCTGCTGATGGTTAGTAACATCTAGGGTTTTATACAAGTAGAAATTGTTTTCAGAATGAGGTGGCGATCGCCCACTTTCTACAACCTGTTCTACTCCATAGATCTGACGCAGAACTGTCACCAAGTCACTTCCCAGTTGCCCTTGCGACCCAGTTACTAAAATTCTGTTCATTTCTCATTACCCCTCGTAGCTAATATTCCATAGTGGTGGGGATAGGTTTAGCTAAGATATATGTTGAGAGGATAATCTATTTGCAAAACCCACCCCTACAGGTTCGGTCATTTCATGTAATGCCTGTAGTAACCGATTCACCTCATCCATCGTGTTGTAGTGCACCAAGCCAATCCTCAGTAAACCACCGCTTGCTGCCAGCCCTAGCCGCTCTATTACGCCTAAGGCATAGAAGTGACCATGCCAGGTGAAGATAGCGCGATCGCCCAGTTGAGTCGCGAGTTCCGCAGGGGTGTAGCCCTTGATGCGGAGACCGAAGGTTGGGGTACGTTCAGCTAAGCGGTTTAGCTCGGTGATGCCATAGATGGTTAAACCAGGGATCTCCAGCAATCCCCGCAGTAATGCTTGGCTCAGTTCGGCTTCATAGGTGTGAATCGCAGATGTAACGGCAGTTAGAGCCGCCCGGCGGTTTTGCATAGATGGGTCAACTCGATGTCCCAGTTCAGTTAAGTAGCCCAGGGTAGCAAGCAGACCTGCCATACCTTCATAGTTTTGCGTCCCTGTTTCCCAGCGAGACGGCACCTCATCGGGAGCAGGCAGGACTTTGTAAGGCTGGAGGCGTGCTAAATGTTCTCGCTTGCCATATAGAATCCCTAGGTGAGGCCCAAAGAATTTATAAGCTGAGCAGACGAGAAAATCACAATCTAAGGCTTGCACATCGATTGCGCCGTGGGGGGCATAGTGAACGGCATCTACAAACACCCGAGCGCCCACTTGGTGAGCGAGTTGAGCAATTTTAGCAACATCATTAATGGTACCGACAGCATTGGAGGCATAGCCGATCGCCACTAACTTGGTGCGCTCATTTAGCGATCGCGTCAACTCCTCCCAATTCAGAGTGCAATCTTCGGGATGAATATCCACCGTGCGAATCACAATTCCCTGCTCCGCTAGAGCTTGCCAGGCAGAAACATTGGCGTAGTGGTCGAGGGCGGTGACAATGATTTCATCTCCGGGTTGCAGGGTCCGACCAATGGCGCGGCTGATGGTGTAGGTGAGAGTGGTCATGTTGGCACCGAACACAACTTCATCACTGCCACAGTTGAGAAAGTCAGCAACAGCATCACGAGCGGCGGCAATTAGCGCATCTGTCCGCTGGCTCGTAGCAAAAGCACCATGAGCATTGGCGTTGGAGGTGAGCAAGTAGTCGCTGATGGCATCCACTACCGCCTTTGGGACTTGAGTACCACCAGGACCATCGCAAAAGATAGCAGGTTGACCGTTGATTTCTTGCGTCAAGGCTGGAAACTGGGAGCGAATCCAGTTGAGGTCAAGGGCAATCATAAACGTCTCCCCATTAATGTTGATTTGGGTGGAAGGTTTATTCTGGTGGAAAGAGCCCAGGGCAAGTGAAGACAAAGACATCTCTCTCCCCAGCTTCAGGGGCGATCGCACTCACAGAGGAGGTGAAATGAAAATATTGATCATCTCTAAATACTAGAAGCTCGCCTGGATTGAGCACTTTAGTAAAAGCTGGACTGCCCTGCTTATCTTTGTAGAGATGTGTTTCACCCCCCTCAATTTGCATGCGATTGACAGAGAAGATACCCACTAAATCAACCCCATCCCGGTGAATTCCTTCTGGAGCCGGATTCCCCACCTGTTGAGAGGTAGCTGTGGTTCTAATTTGATGAACCGCAACTTCTTTATGAGGAGTGCAAAGTTGGCAAAACTGGAAAAATTCCCAGATGATTTTTTGAAAGTCTTCCAGCTCAATTAATGCATCATCCAGCTCGGCATATTCTCTCGCTACATCGCCCAATAAGGGATTGTAAGCTTTCGATTGGAATAAACGTCGATGGGGTAATTTAACCAAGCGATCGCCTTCAATTTGAAAATGAGAGAGACGCCTAAAGCGGTAATTGCCCGTTAAATAAGGATCGGGTGGCAGGGTGTCAAAGAAGGGCTTGAGTTGGTCTACCTTTACAGCTGTCACCATTTCTAGAATGTAGCTGGCTAGGCAATCAAACTCCTTCGGCTTGGATAAGTTCAGCATGTCACTTAACTTCCTCGCTTAAATTTTTCAGCAGCGTCTAGTTCTGCTAGCTTGAATCAAGCCACAGGGGTCACTAAAAATATGAGTAATGTGGTGTTGAGTCCTACAATTTGCAGGAAATCAAAGAGAGAGTAGGGAGCAAAAAGAGAGGCCAGATGTTGGATATTCTTGCGCTGTAGCGTCAGATAAGCTTGATAAGCTTAGCCCCTCTCAAATAGCTTGACTAAGACTTGGTTGAGTGATGCGCTCTAGACTTAGAAAAGATATCAGTAAAGCTTTTTCCAATTCTTAAGAATAACACCTCATATTGAATGGATGCTGATTTCATTGTAGTAATACTTTTTGAATGTTGTCGATCCCTAGCCCTACTTAGATAGTTTTTTACTCAATCTTCATAACTTCTTGGCTCTGCCTATTTTTAGCAACCTAGTTTTATTTAATCAAAGTTCATAATCAAATGTTTCTATTCTAAGCAGCTCTGAGATTTTTTCTCTAATCAACCTCTGCCTGAGGTAAGAACTTCAGTTAAGAATTATTCTTGGCAAGCGATCGCGTAGCTCATCAATTTTGGCGATCGCTTAGCTATCAAGTGCAATAAGCCTATCTTCTGCACTAAACCTACTTGTTGAGCTGGATAACTGGCTTTTATAGACAGTAGCGCCACCTTAGCAAACACAGTAGACACCGACCTATTCTCTAGAAAGATAGAGAATGGTTAATCAGTATTTTTCTGTATACCCTAATACAGATCAGTTTAATTTGAAATCATGACATAGGGCAGACGTGAGCCTGTTAGTTAGTCTGTACTCTACTTATTACAGCCTTAGAAGCTAGGCAAAGATTGCCAAGTTTTTATTCAGGTGGGCTGACAAAACCTGGTGATAGTGGTTTAGCCTTCGTCACTGTCATATCAATCAACAATGTCTCTCTTCGATCTGTCTTTGTTCTAAACGGCAAAAACAGGCGGGGGAACTTTTGATATTCTCTTGCAACTGAGTTTTACCAGCCGTAGACCTCATTCAATTCAATCTTTAGTATTAGACGGAATTAACTCAAATGGTCATTGACATCAATCAAGTACAGATGGGAACTCATGCTCAAGCTGTTAAACAAGGACAACTTGTAATTATCGGGGGAGCTGAGGATAAGCAGGGAGATTGCAGTATTCTGCGCGAATTTGTTCGCCGCGCTGGCAGCCGTCAAGCCAAGATTGTTGTAATGACCGTTGCAACAGAATTACCCAAAGAAGTCGGAGACAACTACATTCAAGTATTTGAGCGTCTGGGTGTTGAACAGGTTCGTGTGGTAGATACAGACAGCCGCGAGGAGGCCGAAGCTCCTGAAGCCTTGGCTGCAATTCGCGAAGCCACTGGAGTTTTTTTTACAGGCGGGCAACAGGATCGGATCACTAAATATATCAAGGGCACAAAACTAGATCGGTTGCTACATCAACGCTATGCTCAAGGGTTGATTCTTGGGGGCACCAGTGCAGGGGCAAGCATGATGTCTGACGCCATGATTGTAGAAGGAGAAGCTGAAACTCACCCCCGAATTGAGATTGTAGAAACAGATGATGGCCTCAGTTTTATGCCAGAGGCTGTAATCGACCAACATTTTGCCCAGCGAGGCCGCCTTGGACGCTTGCTGTCAGCCGTGGCTGAGCAACCCCACCTGTTAGGTATTGGAATTGATGAAAATACCGCAATCATCGTTAGTGGGGGGCAACTCTCAGTGATTGGTGCGGGCGCTGTTACTATTGTCGATTTACAAGACATGGTGTACTCAAACTTACATAATTTGCTCAAAGATGAGGGTCTAGCGCTTTGTGGTGTCAAGCTGCATATCCTCCCGGACGGATATAGCTTTGACATAAAATCGCGATCGCCTCTCGTCGAAACAAATTCTCCCAAAGCAGCGTAAACCGTTAGCTGTACTTCACTAAATCTAAGGGGCAGGCTGAGTACGGTTCTGCCCTAAAAAACATCCAAAACTATCAATTGCTGGTTTTTATAAGGCTACGATGAATCGCTCCATTCACGCCTCTATTGAAGTCATTCAAGATGAAGCTCGCTGCTTAGTCGAGCGAAGAGTGATTAGCCGTCATCAACCTATTTATGTCTTATTTCATTATTTTCCAGTTCGAGAATGGGTAGAAGTTGAGCAGGAGCTAGAAGCTAATGACTTTCTTCTGCGAGACCCAGTGGGTGATTTGATTGGTCATGCTCAATGGAGTAATGATTAAGTATTTGCTTATAACTTTTGCTTAGTTCCTAAGCAGGGGGAAAACATCCCTACAGGAATTACGGTTTTCTCACCTGCCGATCTAATTGTGGATGTCTAGAGTAAAAGAGTTAGTTGCAGTCATAACGCTTCACAACTACCTACTCACTCTACACAAGGGCTCTTGAAGGGCTGTCGTTGACCATGATTAATACATTAGAAGTCTCTTCTCTAGAGCAAGCCATTCAAGACGCGATCGCTCAAGCCCGGACTGCTTGCGAGTCAACTGGTAATACTTCCGCCAATTGTGCAGTTGCTTGGGACATTGTGGAAGAACTTCAAGCTGAGCGTGCTCACCGTCAAGTGAAATCCAGCAAAACTTCTTTAGAAGTCTACTGTGACCAGAACCCAGATGCGGCTGAGTGTCGGATCTATGACATTTAATCTACCGCTAAACCATATCTAACCTGGATGATGCGACGGGTTTGGGCAGCCACATCCGGTTCGTGAGTGACAATAACAATCGTGATGCCTTGCTCATTGAGCTTTGTGGGCAAGGTCATTACTTCTTCTGAGGTTTGATGGTCTAATGCCTCAGTTGACTCATCAGCTAGTACCAAAGCGCATGCCTTAAGTCACACAGCTACTTTGAACCATATTTCTAAGATTTAACTCTGAATTTTACTAGGGTTTAAAAATTATAAGCCTCCCATAATAAAGGCTGGGAGGCAGTTTGCTATAAAGTTTAATGCGCTTTGGGATATCGCTTTATTTGTGTTTATCTTATCCGAGCGATCGCCCGATCTCCTTCCCCCATAAGGGTGGAACTGCCACTGGTACTCTCATCCGGAAAACATAGGCTCTAAAACATATTCCCTTGTGCTTTTGAGTAGATAAATTGTGGCATTTGGGCGGTTGTAAGGTAGAGGTCAATAACAAATACCTTGAAGGATGGAGCGTTGAGCTGATTCTTGAAAAATTGCAAATGTCATCATTTTTTGACTGGAATTTGGGTTTTTCCTTTTGTAGGCATCTTTGCTACATCATCAAGAGGTTATTAACGGTGAATTCACGCTTCCTGTTTATTGTCGCGCTTACTGCTCTGAGTGTTACAGCCTTCTCCTCAAATGCAAACGCTGGTCTTGCCGTGAATGGCCTTGCCTTTAACGGAACTCAGTTAAATGGCAGCAACCTGAATGGAGTAACGCTCAATGGGATTAGCGTTAATGGAGTGAGAATGAATGGGACATCAGTAAATGGTAGTAATCTCAATGGGAGTAATCTGAACGGTAGCAACTTGAATGGCAGCAACCTGAATGGTGCCAACTTGAATGGGCGTAACGTGAATGGTGAAGAAAATCAGAACGCAGCAGTGGCGGCCTCTCCAGAAACAGGCATGGTCTTGTCGAGTCCTGAGTTCACGGAGATTCAAGTTGAAGAGGGCCGTTTGGTAGGCGTTAAGTAAACAAGGTTGCTATCTAAATCACCTAATCGAGATGGAACAATGTTTCACGGTTCCATCTCGGTGAAGAAGTGAGATTGTTAGGATTGCTTGAGAAGAAGGTACTGCATGCGTATTCGGTCAATGTTGCGATCGCTGTTGCTGGGTTTGGTGTTTTTGTTTGCTTGGAGCAGCATTGCGATCGCGAAACCTACCTCTCATCCCCCTGAAAAAGATAAAGTGCCTCTCTCCAAAACAGAGCTTCAAACCGCTGAGATGGTAGGGTTCGATGATCAAGGTCGTCAACAGAAGTTTCAAGTGCGAAATAGTGAAGTTGATCCCCTTGATCCAGAGAAAAAAACATATCTCTACACTGTTTTTTATCAGGATAATCAGCGGAACTGGCAGAACCTCTGTGAACCAGATGCGAAAGGAGTTGCTAAAGCTGTTGTTTTACAAGGCTCTTGGGATAGCCGAGGCAGTTACAACCCCAATAAGAAATTGGTGACATTTAGCTGCACCAACGGAGCTTTAGCCAAGTGTATGCGGTTCGGCTACAAACCTTGGCAAAATGTCAAAGGGCGATCGCTA
The DNA here is from genome assembly GCF_014695385.1 of Trichocoleus sp. FACHB-46. Taxonomy (NCBI): domain Bacteria; kingdom Bacillati; phylum Cyanobacteriota; class Cyanophyceae; order Leptolyngbyales; family Trichocoleusaceae; genus Trichocoleus; species Trichocoleus sp. FACHB-46. The sequence continues at coordinate 170,501 of NZ_JACJOD010000028.1, forward strand.
CGAGATTATCATTCTGCTTGTGTGCGGATGGTACGAGCGGATTATTGTGGGGATGGTGTGGCCCATACCAAAGATGGCACTCCAATCAATCTCTACGATCGCCTAGGCATCCAAAAACCAGATGTAATGCCAGAGATGCGGTTTGAAGCAGCTTGGGGGGTGAATGGGGCACACTGTATCAACCAAGTCAGGTGGCCAGAGGCGCTAGCTTATGTGAAGCGAGTTTGCCCTACCCGATTGGCGACAAGAGGCAATCACTGCACCTCAGCAGAACGGGCCCAACGCCACTTTCCTGATGCTCTGTTATTCAACGACTCAGCAATACAAAAATCTCAGCGATTATAAATAGCGATTGTAAGCATTGATTTGTAGGGGCACCTTTTGTGGATGCCTTAGTTTATTTTGAGAAGACTAATATCAAATATGTTGCTGACAAAGGAGAGTCTGGTAACGTTTTATAGTGGCGCGATCGCATTGTTGACGTTTTTTAATCTGCTGAAATATTTATGTTGTCTACCGTTGCTCAGGTATATCCCGTTGTTTGGCAAGAAGACCGAGTCTTGCTAATTGACCAAACCCGTTTGCCCAACGAATATATCGTTGTGGAAATTAGCCGCTATGAAGACATGGCTCGGGCGATTAAGACCATGATTGTGCGGGGGGCTCCGGCGATCGGGGTGGCAGCGGCCTACGGTGTGTACTTGGGGGCACGAGCGATTCAGACGAGCGATCGCGATCAATTTTTGGCTCAACTAGAAACAGTGGCTCAGGAGTTGCGGGAAACTCGCCCGACTGCGGTGAACTTGTTCTGGGCGATCGCGCGGATGCTGAAGACAGCACGGCAGACGATTGGGCCTGTGGAATATCTGAAAGAGACTTTGCTGCAAACGGCAAAGCAAATTAATGCAGATGACATCCAAACCTGTCAGGCGATCGGCGATCATGGAGTAAAGGCACTACCCACAAGCCCAGAAAAGCTGCGGATTTTGACCCACTGCAATGCGGGGGCTTTGGCAACGGCAGGATATGGCACCGCGTTGGGTGTAGTGCGCTCGGCTTGGCGAGATGGACGGCTAGAGCGAGTGTATGCCGATGAAACTCGGCCTCGGTTACAAGGGGCAAAGCTAACGGCTTGGGAATGTGTGCAAGAAGGCATTCCAGTAACGTTGATTTCGGATGGGATGGCGGCGCACTGCATGAAGCAGGGCCTGATTCACGCGGTTGTGGTGGGGGCCGATCGCATTGCAGCCAATGGCGATGCGGCAAACAAGATTGGGACTTACAGTGTGGCGATCGCTGCGAAAGCCCACAATGTTCCTTTCTTTGTAGCGGCTCCCCTGTCCACTATTGACTTTTCTTTGTCGGATGGTAGCGGAATTCCTATTGAGGAACGCGATCCGGTGGAGATTTACCAAGTGGGTGACACTCGCATTTGTTCGCCAGGTGTGGAGTTCTACAATCCCGCGTTTGATGTGACTCCTGCGGAGTTGATTACGGCGATCGTGACTGAGTTTGGGGCGTTTGCTCCGAGTGAGTTGAAGCCTCAGTTGCACGAGAAACAAGCAGTTTAACTACTTAAGGAACCAAGCCCTTGGGGGCACTCGCCCCCAACCCCCCGCTGAGGGACGGTTGCGTCCCCCAGATCCCCTCCAAAAGTTTGCCTTTAGCCGCCGTTTTCAAAGCCTTCTCCGCATCGGGGAGGGTTTGGGAGGGGTGATTTTGATCAATTTAGAACATTTCAGTCTTAAGAAGGGTGCTGTTCTCTGCTCAGGTGTTCCAATGGTTGGCAGTTGTTGATATGGGAGATCACGAATGCAAACTCGACAACTGGGTAGTCAAGGTTTGACGATTTCTGCGATCGGCTTGGGCTGTATGGGCATGTCTGAGTTCTATGGCGCGGGGGATGAAGCAGAGTCGATCGCGACGATTCACCGGGCTTTGGAATTGGGGGTGACGTTTTTAGATACAGCGGATATGTATGGGCCGTTTACCAATGAGAAGTTGGTGGGACAGGCGATCGTGGATCGCCGAGATCAGGTGATTTTAGCGACTAAGTTTGGCAATGAACGCAGTCAGGATGGAAAATTCCTTGGGGTGAATGGCAAGCCAGAATATGTGCGACAGTGCTGTGATGCTTCTCTGCAAAGGCTCGGCGTTGATTATATCGATCTCTACTACCAGCATCGGGTAGACCCGACTGTGCCCATTGAAGAAACGATTGGGGCGATGGCAGAGTTAGTGCAGCAGGGAAAGGTGCGCTATTTAGGCATGTCGGAGGCGGCTCCTGGTACGATTCGGCGGGCGCAAGCGGTGCATCCCATTAGTGCGTTGCAGACAGAGTATTCGCTCTGGAGTCGTGACCCAGAAGACGAGATTTTACCAACAGTGCGAGAGTTGGGAATTGGGTTTGTGGCCTACAGCCCGCTCGGTCGCGGCTTTCTTTCAGGACAGATCAAGAGTCTAGATGACTTAGCCCCAGATGACTATCGACGATATTCGCCCCGCCTCCAAGGAGAAAACTTCAACAAAAACCTGCAACTGGTAGAGCGAGTGCAGCAGATTGCGGCGGAGAAACAAGTGACTCCCTGTCAGTTGGCTTTGGCTTGGTTACTAGCTCAAGGTCAAGACATTGTGCCCATCCCTGGAACCAAGCGGCGGCAATATTTGGAGGAAAATGTGGCAGCGGTGGATGTCACGTTAACACCAGAGGAGTTGGCCCGGATTGATGAGGTGGCCCCAAAAGGGTTTGCGGTGGGCGATCGCTATCCGGATATGAGTACAGTCAATCGCTAGCTCGAATCGCTGAAGCTAGCGCAAGGCCCAAGCCAAAAACCGCTCGACATAATAGAGAGTTACCTGGCTCCCCAGCCCTTGAAAGACTTCATCAAAGCTGTGCTCGGCCCAAGGAAGCTCTAGCAGGGCTACGGGGCTGCCCACAGACCGCAATCGTTGGTACATGCCCTGGGCAAATTTGACTTCCACCAGATGATCGCGCCGACCATGGACGAGTAATGTGGGGGGTAAAAGTCGACTGACATAGGTGGCGGGGGAAGCCTGGCGATAGAGCGCTGGTTTCTCAGTTGGGGTGCCGCCCAAGAAAGCTCTTAAAGCTGCCCGGACATCGATTGGGTCAGGTTCAGGCGGATCGGCGTAACCTGCTGTCAAGTTGAAAGGGCCGTAGTAGCTGACCACCGCTCGAATCGGCAGAGCGTCGGATTGGTAGGCTGCTAGCATCGCCAAGTGCCCACCAGCAGAGCGACCCAGTAAAGCCATGCGATCGCCATCTGCTTCATATTCAGTGGCATGTTCGCGCACAAAAGCTAAGGCGGTGCGGACATCCTCTAGTTGCGCTGGAAAAGGGTGCTGAGGCGCATGGCGGTAGTCGATCGCGAAGACCGTGTAACCTCTGGCGGCCATGTAACGGCTGAAAACAGCATTGGCTAATGGGCTTCCCCCTCGCCAAGCTCCCCCATAAATCACCACTAAGGCTGGATAGCGACCCACTTGAGGCGGTCGGTAAATATCTATGCTGAGCTGCACACCGTCTGGTTTGGCAAAAGGGATGTTGGGGTCATAGCGCACCGGACTAGCTGGAATTCCGGTGAAAACCTGCTGCAAAATAAAAGGTTGCGATCGCGGTCTCTCTAGATCTCCCTTGGTACTTTGTGCCGCCTGTCGATCTAATTGCTGGCTCACCTGCTCATAGCTCGCCCCAAAATTTGCTTGCAGCTCATCATTGTTTCGTTGTGATGCAAGGGGTAGCTGTAATAGGGGTAGCATACTTAGCCCCAGCCCCACCAAGCCCAGCAACACAGCTAAGCGTTGGAGCCAACTCCGGCGCATCCCTAGAGATGCCAGCAGGCAAGCGATCGCATTAAACCCGATCAACCAAGGGCTTAGCTCTGGCGTCGCTACTCCTAAAGGTAGCAGAGCTAGGGTTGGCGCAGGCACGACAATCCAAGCGCTCAGAAACAAGGTGACGCTACTGAGGAATAAGGCCAAACAAGCGTAAAGAGTTCGTAAAACGGACGGCATCCAAAATTACCTGCTTTGTCAGGGGATCATCATAATTAGGGCAGAATATTTCGACTTTGCTTAAAACTTTTTCTATTTCGCGCCAACCTCTATCTAAAGGAATAGGTTGCACTGAATTCGCTTTCGTTTATAAGGAAAGTACGTAAAAACCATATGACTGATAACAGTACTTAAACACTACTTAAACACTAAGTCTTGAGGGAAACTACATGCGTTCTACCATGCTTGCTTTTTTTGGCGCAGGGCTTGGAGTGCTGGTTGGGGCGGTTGCAGGTCAGGCTCAAACCGCTAACTCACCAGAGGTACTGCCCGGTAGTGTGACATTGTCCAGTCAATCTCTTCAAGGCGTACAAACTCGCAGCCTGAATGACTTTAAAGCGCCTAAGTCTCGAGTGAATCTGGAGTTACGTGGCAATTCCAATTCTGTACGTCCCTCTGCACCAGGTTTCAAAGTGCAAGATCGAACAGTGGTGATTGTAGAGCGATCGCGTCCCTCAGAAAAAAACTCAACGGTGTTCTTAGATGACGTTGGTAGCGATCGTGAGCAACGGTTTAAGGTGCAGTATCAGTTAACGGACCAGTAGTTGCAATTTTTCCTATTCTTCCTAGCAGTGGTTTTTTGCTGGAGCTACAAGCGATCGCCTGATTAATAGAGATTGTGCGATCGCTTCTTCTAGTTGTTTTCAGCATCAGAAATCTATTGACTTTGCTGCGCTAAAAACTTCTGATTGGATCGTTTCACTTTAGCTATCCAGCGACGGTATGACGACAAGATCTCCGAATAGGGAACCGTAGTGTCAGACAACAGCTCAAACAGGGAAGTTGGAAAATGCTGCGGTAATAGTTGATGCAGCACTTTGCCCAATTTCTGTCTCACTATGAGTTCCAGAAATAAGGATTTAGATAGCGGAAATGGACTATCAGACAGTTCTACCAAAGCATGAGCATCGGGTTGGCGTCGCGTACTAAAATCTGGTAACACTAAGTTTAAGTCGTCAGAATATTCATCTAATAGACGATCCAATACTTCTACATCCTCGAAAGCAGCATTGCCTCCCTGACCCAAGGAGGGGGAAACGGCGTGAGCGGCATCGCCAATCAGTAACACGCTGTTGCCATAGTGATAATGACTGCAACGGATGGTGAGCACCTGGGAAACAGGACGATTGAGCAATGCTTCCGCTTCGGCATCAGTAATGAGTGGGCTTAAATCAGGAAAATTCTGATGGAAAAACTCTAAAACTTGAGTAGTAGTGTTCAGCTTCACAAACGAATTGTTGTTGCAAGAAAAAGTAATGACGCCACTGGCGATCGCCTCGCTGGTAGGAACCGCTAGAACTGTGGTGCCATCCTCCAATCGCCAACTATGGATATGTTCTGGTTTGAGGTCTAGTCCTGCTGGCTCATTTCGTCGTAATGAAAAAAGAGTTTTGTAGTCGGTAGGCACACACTGGGCCTCAAGGGTAAATTCCTCTGTGGGCAAAAAGTGATTTCTGATTACAGAGTGCGCTCCATCAGCTCCAATCAGCAGGTCATAATCAGCCCTCAACTCCTCTGCCACGCTGTTTTCAGTAATGCTTTCAAAGGTAATGCTCTGCCGCTCAAAATGTGCGGCAATACATTTACAGTTGAAGTGGAGAGTGAGGCGATCGCTCTGGTCGGTTTCGGTGAGCTTTTCTAATAAGGTGATGACTAATTGGGTGCGATCGAGGGCAAAGAGTGGCTTCTGGCGAGATAACGTTCGCATTTTCCCTTTTCTACCATGCACCACTGTTCCCCAAATTGCGGTCCCTTGGGCTTTGACGCTATCTTCCAACCCTGGAACCTGCCTTAAAGCATGGAGGCCTCTGGCGTTGAGGGTCAGGGGGTAGGTGCGAGCTTTTTCAAAGGAGACACTGCGGGGGTCAGGACGGCGATCGTAAATTTCAATCTGATAAGCTTCCTGCCGCCGCAACAGATAATGAGCCAACAGAATCCCGCTCGGCCCAGCTCCGACAATTACAACTCTCTTCGCCATTGCTCCACCTCAAATTCGCGCTGATAGAACACTGATAGAATTAGATGCTACAGCCAATCTGCTAATGGTAGGCTGCTAACGGTTGAGTTGCTGGTCTTATGTCTGTTTTTGCTGAGATACAAAATGCCAACGCCTTGATTGTGGGTGCAAATGGAGGCATTGGTTTAGGGTTTGTGCAGAAGTTGTTGCAGGACGATCGCGTTACCAAAATCTATGCGACTTATCGTCAACCCGAATCTGCAAGTGAACTATTGGCGCTAGAACGCGAGCAGCCTGAGCGGTTAGTTTGTCTCCCGCTAGACATTACAGACGAAGCTCAAATTGCTGAATGCAGCGATCGCATTAAAGGTCAGGTAGACAAACTACATTTGGTGATCAACTGTGTCGGCATTTTGCATGAGGGAGATTTGCAGCCCGAAAAGAGCTTGCGCCAAATTAATCCCGATCATTTAATGCGCTACTTTCAGATCAACAGTATTGGAGCGGTGCTCCTGGCTAAGCATCTATCGCCTTTGTTCGCTCATAGCGAGAGAAATGTCTTTGCCACGATCTCCGCCAAAATTGGCAGCATTGGGGATAACCAGTTGGGCGGCTGGTATGGCTATCGGGCCTCTAAAGCGGCGTTGAATATGTTGATGCGGACTGTCGCGATCGAATATAAGCGCAAAAGCCCCAACACGATTGTAGTAACGCTACATCCTGGCACCACTGATACTCGTCTTTCCAAACCATTTCAGCGGAATGTGTCGCCCGAAAAACTGTTTCCAGTAGAGCGAACTGTTGCTCAGTTGTTGGCTGTGATTGAAAATCTAGAGCCTAAAGACAGCGGCGAGTTTTTCTCCTGGGATGGTAGTCGCTTGCCTTGGTAAAAGCTTGGTAAAAACAGGCTTGGCGTATTCAGCATTACAACAAGGTTTTACGAGTGAACAATTCTCCAGATAGAATCTTGTCTCTGCCTGTAGTGGAAGTTAGGGCTAGCGATCGCCAGTACGCTGCATAGCAGTAGCTGCTAACAAAGGTTTCACTATGCAAACGAACACCTCTAACTTACTTCAGCGCCTTGACGGTGCCGAACGACTTTTTGCCATGATTCTTGGTGTAGTCTTTTTAGCCGTTGGCATCGCTGGATTTATCCCCGGCTTGATTGCTATGCCTGCGGTGGCGGGAGATGCACCGCTCTATGTTCCCGACTTGTCTTTCCCAGATGGGTATGGCAACGTCTTTGGTCTGTTTCCTACTAACTTCTTGCATAACGCGGTTCATATTGCGGTCGGTGTTTTAGGTTTGGCTGCTGCCACCAGTTTCTCTGGATCATTGGTGTTTAACCAAGGATTTGCGATCGCTTATATCCTGATTGCCATCATGGGTTTGCTGCCAGCGACTAATACCACTTTTGGCCTCATGCCTATCTTTGGTAACAACGTTTGGTTCAATGCTCTGACTGGATTGGCCGCTGCTTATTTTGGTTTCATTAAGCCCCTCAAAGTTCAAGAGCAGATCACTTCTGCACCTAAAGCGTAGGTATGAGATAAGCGCGAAATAAATACAAGATAGGTGATAGGTGCGATCGCTATCTTGTAGAGTTTTCAGCATAAAGCTTTTGATTTTATTTCAGCTGACTTAATCAACTCTTCTTTTTAACTTTTCTCTCCATTCGCTCTCCCCCGACAATAAGTTTATGGGAGAGATTTTCTATGCTTCATCGAGAGAGGGAATTAGGGCGATTTGAGGCAATATAATTCTTTGGCAAATTTGTCTTTGCAGCGTAGGCTACATCTCTAGATTGATGAGTTGCCTCAGCGGAATCATAACAATGTAGGGGCTATTAACAATTCTGCAAGCGTTGTGCTGTAGCCAACTTTGCAGATAAAGAAAGTGATGGAAGAAAGTATGACTGATAATCAACAAAAACGTGCCCTAGGAGCTTTTTCTACTCGTTCAGCGGTCGAAACTGCGCTCCATGAGTTGCAAGCTACTGGTTTTCCGATGAATCAAGTGTCTGTGATTGCTAAGAACGCAGACGAAAGTCAAGAAGTGAGTGGCGCTCATATGCAAAGTCAGGTTGGCGATCAAGAAGTCGGAGCGGGAAACGCCACTGCTTCTAACTTGGCCTATGGGGGTGCTGCCGCTACGGTGTTATTGGGCCTGACCAGCCTCAGCATCCCTGGAGTCGGTGCTGTATTGGCTGCAGGTACCTTAGCGGCTTCTCTGGTGGCTAGCGTCGCAGGTGCTGGGATTAATGCCGCTTCAGCAAATAGCGTAGTGCAAGCGATGGCTGCGTCAGGAATTGCTAAAGAGCAAGCTGAGATTTACAGCGATCGCTTGTTGCGAGGTGATTATGTGGTGCTAATCGAAGGGAGTGATGCTGAGATTCAGCAGGCAGCAGATGTTCTAAGTCAGAAGAGTATTCAAGATTGGGGCATCTACGCAGCAGCAAATGCTTGAGTTATGCTTTGGGTGTTCCTAAGCTAATCGCACACGAGGCTCAGTAATCGTGACATCAGATTCAGCTAAGTTTGGCGAACAAACCCTCAATAAAATGGCGACTATGGCGATCGCTAGCATGATCAAGGATGCCGAAGAAGTGGATGTCCAAATCAAAACCGATGTGAGCAAACTGGCTCAAGGGCAAGTTGATTCGATCGCCATTAAGATCCAGGGTTTATTGATGCAGTCTAGCTTACGTCTGGAGGAATTTTACCTCCAGATCAATCGAGTGGCAGTTAAGCCTTTCAGTGCAATGTTCGGCAAAATTAAGCTGATGCATCCGGCTGATGGCACGATTCGGGTAGTCGTTAACGAAGCTAGCCTCACCCAAGCTCTGAATTCTGCCTCGGTGCGGAAGAAGTTGCCATCGCTGCCCCAGCTGACTAAAACTCAGGCGGGAGATCACTCAATTCAGCAAGTGAAATGTTATTTGCTGAGTGATGGCCATCTGGCCTTTAACGTGGGCTTGAATACACCAGATCCATCACTGCCGTCTATGTCTTTTACAGCGACACCCGAGATTGGCAACGATGGGCAAGCGATTGTGCTGCAAAATCTATCACCTGTGGATCATCCAGGCTCTTTGGCTGAAATCACGGCGGCTTTAGTGGCTCAAATTAGTGACCTCCTCAGTTTGCCTGAGTTTAAGCATCAAGGTATGTCTGTGCAAATTCAGCAACTGGAGGTGGTCACTGGCAAGTTAAGCTGGGAAGCGATCGCTTCCATCGATCAATTTCAGTCTACATAAGATCTGCCTCTATCTATCCTTAGATTAAAGCTTTATCTTGTAACCTCCTTCCATTCCGCCTGTATTCCTGCTATGACTCACTTTGGTATTATTTGTCCGCCCTATCCGGGGCACTTGAACCCCCAAGCAGCCCTGGGTCGAGAGCTACAAAGCCAGGGGCATCGAGTGACATTGCTGCAAATCCCGGATGTTGCTCTCAAAGTTCGCTCCGAAGGGCTAGAGTTTTATCCGCTTGGAGAATCTACTTATCAACCTGGATCGTTAGCCAAAACGTTTCAGCAGTTGGGTCAGTTGAGTGAAATGGAGGCGCTTAACTACTCTGTGGATTTTTGCCAACAGGTGACGGAGATTATTTGTCGGGATGCGCCAGGGGCGATCGCTGAATTAGGCATTGAGGCTTTGCTAATCGACCAGTTAGAACCAGCCGGAGAAACGGTAGCAGAAGGCCTGCATCTTCCCTTTGTGACTGTTTCCTGTGGTCAAGCAATTCATCGACGAGCAGATGTACCTCCTTTTTTTACGCCTTGGCGCTACCGAAAAGCTTTGTGGGCAAAGCTCCGTAATCAAGTCGCCTACTACATGCTAGACCGCAACTGCCAACCAATTCTCGATACCATCAACCACTACCGACAGCAGTGGAATTTGCCACCTTATCAGGGCTTATATTCCACCTCAACTCGATTAGCTCATGTTAGCCAACAGCCTGCGGCCTTTGATTTTCCTTGCCCCAATTTACCCATAGACTTCCACTACACTGGGCCTTTTCGCAATCCGTCTCCCTGTGGCGTCGATTTTCCGTTTGAGCAGTTGACGGGACAACCGCTAATTTATGCCTCCTTAGGAAGCATCCAGAACACTAAAGCTGCCCTGTTTCGGGCGATCGCGGCGGCTTGTGAAGGCTTAGATGTGCAACTCTTAATTGCCCATGGAGGTGGCATCAGTGCAGAAGATATCCAGAGTTTCCCTGGTTCTCCTTTGGTGATGGAGTATGTGCCGCAGGTAGAAGTATTAGCCAGAGCTAGCTTAACGATTACTCATGGTGGTCTCAACACAGTTCTTGACTCTCTCACTCATGGTGTGCCTTTAGTGGCGATTCCCATCACTTTCGAGCAACCCGGAACAGGAGCGAGAATCCGCGAAACAGGAGTTGGAGAAGTATTGCCGTTGAAGCGTTTGAGGGTAAAACGTCTAAGAAAAGCCATCCAACGAGTTCTCACCAAAGAGTCCTATGCCCAGAATGCTGCTAGAGTTCAACAGTCTATCTGTAACTCAGGAGGTGTGCACAGAGCGGCTGAGATTATCGAGCACGCTGTGAAATCTCAGGTGCGAGATTTATCTGAAGTGGCATCTCGTGTACCTGCGAATGTTCTACCCAGTGCCCAAGCAACGTTGTCAGAAAAGTAGATTGCTGTGGTTATGGATAGAGACCGCCTCCAGAGACTAAAAGAAAATGCTGGTAAACGTTCAATCGCTTGCCAGCATTCTACCTACAGCTCCAAAACTTCTTGGCACTCTACAGAAAACGCAGAAAACAGAGACTAGCCATGATGTTGTTTAAACAAAGCGGCCATTCGACTGCTTCCGTCTAATGCCGATCACTGCGGGCTTGGGTGGGCCTTCAGGATTTCCCTGGATATTGCTGGGCCAGTTGCTTCCCCGTAACAGCGATCGCCGTTGAGTGAACAGAGTACCGTCCAAATTCAGCATCTCAATATCCCGGCTGAGAGGTACTTGAGGGCTGAACGGACAATCTTCACCGGGATGCTGTACCGAAAGAATTAAGGTATCTCCCACAAAAGTTGGTCCTGTCATTTCACAGCGGAAAGGACCGTAGGCGAAGGGCACCACTGTTCCAGCATCCGGGCCGCTCATGGGAATGAAGAAGAGCCAGTTGTTGCCAAACACACCAATCAAATTAGAAGTCTGGACATTTTTGTTGGAGTCGGTTTGGCTCGGTGCGGTTGCCCCCACCACACTATGCTCGATTAGGAGTGGATTCGCGGCTGCACCCACATCAAAGCCATTGTGAGCGGCTGTAGACATATCGGTGACACCCCAGACATTCCCTTGACTGTCAAAGGCCAGGTTATCCGCATTGGCAAAGCCATCACCATTCTCGGTGCCTGCTTCTCCTCCCTTGGCTAAGCGCTCCCAACGGAAGGAAGTACCTGTGCCATCAGCGCTATTCTCTATAATCTTGAACAGTTCGCCGGAAGGTTGGTCGTCTCTAACGTCAGGGCTGTATTTGGAGACGACAAAGATACGGGAATCCGGATAGCCATCCCCACCTGGAGCCCCGTCGGTATAAGCGATGAAGACTTCTTTGGTGCGGGGGTGAACTTCGATATCTTCGGGGCGGGCTGTGGGAGTCGCACCAATTAGGTTGGCGGCTAAGAAGGCATCCACCAAAACCGCTCCTTGAGTGGTATAGAAGTCTGATAACTTCTTGTTGCGGTAGTCAGGCAAGAATGTCGCTTCGTTGGTTGTTTCAACGTTGAGCGAACCTCCACTGCTGGTTTGGCCTGCAATACCAACGCGCTTAGGCAGCGGTAAACGACCATTTCTGGTAGCAGTGCCCAAAGCCGCAATCTCGACCGAGGCGAGCACAGAGGGAGAAATCGGGTTGGTTGGTGCATTCAGCAGCAGCGGAATCCATTCTCCAGTGCCATTCGCGTTGTAGCGGGCCACATACAAAGTGCCATCTTCAAACAGGCGACTGTTATTTTTGTCGTTAGGAGACGTGACTCGGCCAGTGCTGACAAACTTATAAGTATGGCCACCTCGGCGATCGTCGCCCATGTAACCCACTAATTGCTTGCCCGCTTCCACTCGCATCGCAATGTTTTCGTGGCGGAAGCGACCCAGCGCCGTGTGCTTGCGGGGACGGAAATCAGGATTTGCTGGATCTATTTCTACCATCCAGCCATATTTCTCACCCACTAAGCCAAAAGCCTCGCCCGTGGTGCCTGGAGTGTAGCTGGCTTGAGTACCATTGGGTTGTACCGCTTCTGTGACCCCGACAAAGAAAGCTGCCGCTCCTTGGAAGTTTTCCTCCGCCGAAAGCACCGTGCCCCAAGGTGTAGTGCCCCCAGAGCAGTTGAAGCCTGTACCAATAATCTTAGTTCCTAACCCATCTGTACTGAGGTTGAAGACCTGAGTGGCAGCAGGTCCCGTACCGAGCAGGTAGTTTTGATCGCCTTGCTGATAGCTCTGAGTGCCCCAAGCTGTGATCCCTTTGTATGTGTCCGATCGCTGGCTGTTGATTCCCAAACCAGACAAACCATGCAGGCGGCGGTTGTTAGCATCTCCTTTGACGACACTAAAGCGATCGCTACGGCTTTGACGAGAAATTCGGACCACAGAGCCGCCGATGTTATACAAAAACTCACCGAATAGTTGCAGGTTTTTGGTGTTAGGCAAATCTTGGCCCACAACTAACGGATAAGAGCTAGGCGTTCCCTGAACATCTGCGGGCGCTTCTGGAGCCAACCCAGAGAAGGGGAAGGAAATATACTCGTGGTTGACCCAGAGATAGCCATCACTCAAACTTCGGTTGGTAGGAATGAAGGCGGTGTAGTCGTTGTTGTAGCCAAAATAGTCTTCTGGATTGGGGAAGACGCGATCGCCCCAACTCACAATGATGTAGCGCTCATACTCTGGCGGCACTACCACATCGTCTAACACGGTGTAGCTAGTAAGCCTGGTGTCAGTCGTTGGATTTAAAGTCTGACCTTGATTAATTCCTGTCGGTAGGTAGCTGGGCTGCTCTTGGTAGATAGGCAGAGGATGCGGTAAGCGTAGCGGGGTTAGTTTCAGAGGTTGAGCTGCTTCAGCAACACTAGTGTCAGTGCCAAATAGTTTATTGCCGAGGGTAGGAGCCAGCACGGCAGCACCAGCACTGCTCCCGAAGAAAATTAGCAGTTGTCTGCGGGTGAACTTGGACATGAAACTCTCTCTTTAAGGATCACTAGGAACTTTTGGGCTCAAAGCATTCTTCGCATCCAAGCTGAGCTGTGACAGACAAAAACCAAGGTTGAGTGGTTTATTGACTGGCCCTCATTGATTAACTCAATCCGTATTTTTTACGAATTGGGTGCTTGTAATTGATACATTTACCTGCCCCTCAGAAACCATATCTTGAAGAAATTAAGGTCAGTTAATCTTCGGGTTAATGAGGACTTGAATTTCTATTAATAACTTCTTAATATGCGATCGCCCTTCAGCACGCCCTTCCGGCAAAAACCCATATCCATTTCTTTAGATAGACTAACTTTTGCTGTAACTATTCCAAAAGCATGGTGTTTGATAATAAAGGCAAAACTTGACTTGGCATTAATTCAAGATTAATCAGCTTTTAACCCATTCATCCTTTATTGAGGAGAGGTAAGTAAAATTGCTGGCATCATTTTATTCAAAAACCCATGATCAAAAATACTTTCGGTTTTACGGCGCTCGTTCTTCTAACCAGCCTGGCTTTTCCTACAGCCGGGAAAGCAGACGTGGTTAACGGTAGTTTTGAAGAGGGTTTTAAAGGTTGGGAAACCATTGGTGAAACAACGATTGAGACGGAGCAATTTGGCAGTGGTCCGGTAGAAGGGAAATCTCAAGCTTTCTTGTCTACTGCTTATCAAGAGTTACTTGGTTTTGATACCCAAGGAAACGAGATTATCGGGGGTGATGCCGCGATCGCATCTTTTGTCACAGGCTTTGAAAACTTGGAAGAGTTTTTGAATCTACCCTCATCTTTTTTGTCCGACAATACTTTATCTAGTCTGGCAACCGGAGAAATTATTGAAGGCTCAGCAATTAAGCAAACTTTCAAGGCTAACGCAGGCCAATCGCTCAGCTTTGCCTGGAACTTCCTGACTGAGGAGTTTACTCAGGCAGTTGATAACAGCTCTTTTGAAGATTTCAATGATTTTGCTTTCGTGTCTCTACAGCGCCAATCTGACTTAAATACTGTGTTGCTTCCCTTAGCCGATACCCTAAATAGCTCTTTTCAATTTGCTAACCATGGCTTGTTCTTTGGGGAAACTGGCTTCCAGGAGTTCTCCTACACCTTTGACCAATCAGACACTTACACCCTCGGAGTTGGAGTCGTTGATGTAGGGGATGGCGACTTCGTTTCTGGGTTACTTGTGGACCAGGTAGATGTACCTGAAACAAGCCCAGCCGTAGGTTTAGTGGCCTTAGGTGCTTTAGGTAGCCTATCCATCATGAAGCGTCGTTGGAAGAACAGCTAGAGTCCAAAATTGATCTGGTGCCTGATCGATTGCCGCAGGCGTTAGGAGCTGAGAACGGACGACAACAGCTCCTAACGCAACAGTTGGCAGTAAGCTGGTTTACGGCACTTGTATCAATCCATCATGGCAACGATTAACGATAACTACCTCAAGCTCAAAGCAGGCTACCTGTTCCCTGAGATCGCTCGCCGAGTCAATGCCTTTGCTGAGGCCAACCCAGCAGCAAAAATTATTCGACTGGGGATTGGGGATGTCACCGAACCCTTACCTGAAGCTTGTCGCGCCGCGATGATTCAAGCGGTGGAAGACATGGGCGATCGCGGTGCCTTCCGAGGCTACGGTCCAGAGCAAGGCTACGCCTGGTTGCGGGAGAAAATTGCTCAGTTCGACTTCCAAGCTCGCGGTTGTGACATCAGCGCCGATGAGATTTTTATCTCGGATGGTTCGAAGTGCGACACAGGTAACATCCTAGATATTTTTGGCGACAACAATACCATTGCGGTAACTGACCCAGTCTATCCCGTCTATGTCGATACCAATGTCATGGCAGGTCACACGGGCGCAGCCAATGACAAAGGCGAGTTTGAGGGCTTAGTGTACCTCCCTGTCACCGCAGAGAACAACTTCACCGCTGAGATTCCCACTCAGAAGGTAGACCTAATTTACCTGTGCTTCCCCAACAACCCCACAGGCGCAACTGCTAGCAGAGAACACCTCCAAGCTTGGGTAGACTACGCCAAAGCCCACGGCTCGATCATCTTCTTTGATGCTGCTTACGAAGCCTTTATCACTGATCCAAGCATTCCTCACTCCATCTACGAGATCCCTGGAGCTAAGGATTGCGCGATCGAATTCCGCTCCTTCTCCAAGAATGCTGGCTTTACCGGAACTCGTTGTGCCTTGACTGTGGTGCCCAAAAACCTCAAGGCTAAAGCTGCTGATGGCTCGGATGTAGAACTGTGGAAGCTGTGGAACCGCCGCCAATCCACTAAGTTCAATGGCGTATCCTACATTGTGCAGCGAGGGGCTGAAGCGGTTTACTCAGAAGCAGGCCAAGCCCAAACTAAAGCGCTTGTTAGCTTCTACTTAGAAAACGCCAAAATCGTTCGCGAGCAACTCACTGCTGCAGGATTAGCGGTATACGGTGGTGTGAACGCACCTTATGTCTGGGTGCAGACGCCCAACAATCTCTCTAGCTGGGACTTCTTTGATAAATTGCTACAGACCTGCAATGTCGTCGGCACGCCTGGTTCGGGCTTTGGAGCTGCGGGTGAGGGCTACTTCCGCATTTCTGCCTTTAACAGCCGTGAAAACGTAGAAGAAGCCATGAAGCGGATCACCGAGAAGTTCAAGGCATAATCAATCCAGCCAGGATATAGGTGGGCGATCGCATACATCCATCAACGCGAGATGCCTAAATTAAACTTGGCACATCCAGTCTAAAAACTGAGGTGGGCATCATTTAGCCCACCTTATAGCCCTCACAACTCAGCCAGATATAGCAATCCGCAACAGGTTATAAGAGCAGGTTGTAAGGATAAGAGAAAAAGCAGTAGGCAGGCTTAAACCTTTGGCTAGCAAGTTTCAAGGTTTCATCCAGAAGTACATGCAGAAATGACAGTAAATTACATAGAAATGTAACTTTTCTGCCTTGCCATCCAGTATTTCTACAAGACTATGATGACTGAGTACTGAATATTTCACGACCTAGCATGAAGCAAGCTGTATTAGATTGCTGTTTAAGCAATGTGGAGGGGTGGATATGGACGTAAGCCTGATTATGTCTAACATCTTGAATCCACCAGTGCTGTTTTTCTTCTTGGGAATGACAGCGGTTTTTGTGAAGTCAGACTTGGAAATTCCGCCACCGATTCCCAAGCTGTTTTCACTGTACTTGCTGTTTGCGATCGGTTTTAAAGGAGGGGTAGAACTTGCTAAAAGTGGGCTGAATCAGGAAGTGTTCCTGACGATGCTGGTAGCAATCGTGATGGCGTGCTTAGTGCCTATCTACACGTTCTTTATTCTGAAGATTAAGCTTGACGCCTATAATGCTGCCGCGATCGCTGCAACTTACGGCTCGATTAGTGCCGTCACCTTTATTACAGCTAGCTCATTCCTACAACAACTAAGTATTGACTTTGATGGCTACATGGTGGCTGCCCTAGCTCTGATGGAGTCTCCAGCGATCATTGTGGGATTGATCTTGGTCAATCTCTTTACTCAGGATCAGACAGAGCGTGATTTTTCTTGGCCTGAAGTTTTGCGAGAAGCATTTCTGAATGGTTCAGTTTTCTTGCTAGTTGGTAGCCTGATTATTGGCTTTTTGACGGGGGAGCATGGCTGGAAAGTCTTATCTCCCTTTACACAGGATATGTTTTATGGCGTCCTGACCTTCTTCTTGCTAGATATGGGTTTAGTCGCCGCTAAAAGAATTAAAGATTTAGAGAAAACTGGTCCATTTCTGATCTCATTTGCCATACTGATCCCAATACTTAATGCTGGAATTGGGCTGCTAATTGCCAAGCTGATTGGGATGCCTCCAGGAAATGCCCTCCTATTTTCTGTGTTGTGCGCTAGTGCCTCTTATATCGCTGTGCCAGCCGCCATGAGGTTAACGGTTCCAGAAGCTAATCCGAGTCTATATATCTCTACGGCTTTAGCTGTGACATTCCCCTTTAACATCATTTTCGGCATTCCTTTGTATTTGTACGGGATCGATTTGCTATGGAGATAAGATCATGCATGTGGTAAAAAAAATTGAAATTTTTTCAGACTCCGTAGAGTTAGGCAAAATCATCAGCGCCTTGGAACGAGGCGGGGTTTCTAGTTACACCGTGATTCGTAATGTGGCAGGCAAGGGAGTGCGTGGCGGCGTATTTGATGACTCTGCCGTGACGATGTTAGACAACGCTTATGTCATCGCCTTTTGCTCGCCTGACATCCTTAAATCTGTTGTGGAAATTGTGCGACCTATTCTGAATAAGTTTGGGGGATCTTGCTTTATTTCCGATGTGATGGAGATCCGCACTATGAAGTGTGTGTCTTCTCTATAACAGGGCGATAACAGGGCGATCACCTACTAGTTGATTGCTAAAAATAATCAGTCATTCGTGAAGAAAGGTGAGAGACGCGATGAAACAAATGAGTCAACGGACGAGTCGCCGAGAGCTATTAAAGCTATTTGGAGTCGGTGGAGTTGGCTTGGTCGCTGCGACAGCTACTAGCTTGAGATATGCTGAGCCTGCCTATGCCGATCAGTCCACCGCTGAGACTGAAAATTCTGAGGCAGTGAGTTCAGAGGCGGCATTACAAAGACTGCTGGATGGCAATCAGCGGTTTATGCAGCAAAAACGGCAATACCCGCATCAAGCAGCGAGAGATTTACAGGCAGTGGCAACGGTACAGCATCCCTTTGCCACTTTGCTGACTTGTGCTGACTCACGGGTACCTGGAGAAATTATTTTTGACCAAGGTATCGGTGATTTATTTGATGTGCGTGTCGCTGGCAATGTCGTTACCCCAGAGGTCTTGGGCAGCCTAGAGTATGCGGCGGCTCTCTTAGGAACTCGCTTAATTATGGTAGTTGGGCACGAACGCTGCGGTGCTGTGACTGCGGCGATTCAAGGAGGGGCGCTTCCGGGCCACGTCAGTACGTTTGTCAAAGCCATTAAGCCCGCGCTGGCCAGCATTAAAACTAAATCGGCTGATGTCAATCAGCAAATTGATCAAGCGGTGACTGCGAATGTGCAGTATCAAGTTGAGCAGCTAAAGCAAAATTCTAGTGTGTTAGCCCAGCTAGAGTTGGAGCGCAAGCTAAAGATTGTGGGGGGACGATACGACCTAGATACAGGAGCCGTGACTCTCGTTACCTAAGATTTCTCAACAGATTTCATTGTTCAGCGTAGGCGATCGCCCTTTGAGTTAAAGGTGGATCGCCTACGCTCTTCTGTAGAGGCAAATTTGTCAGAACTAGAAGGCTAGCAAGCTCAAAACGCTACTGGGGCCGAGATGCACTTGCGAGTAGTTGGGATACGTCTGCGTGCAGCAAAGCAATCTCTGGCTCCTGTTGGATAGCGCGATAGTACCGCTTTTCTAACGTGGTCCTCCCATCCTGAGCAGGTCGCAGCATTTGGCGAGCTTGACTAAGTAGCTCATTAGCGGCACCGACTGTAATTGGCTCCTTCGCACTGAGGGCTTCATCAATCTGAACAATAAATTGAGAAATGGGACGGAGCCAGCTAAACCAGTCGTGATTTACAACCAGCTGAAAGTACTCACCCTTGGACTGGATGCGGCCAAAGAACTGCTCATAATTAACCCGTTCAAACTCTAGTAGAGCTTTGTGTAAGCGTAGTAGAGCAGCACGAACTTCCCGTAATCTTTCAATGCTGTTTTCTAGGGGTAAATTGTACACAGACATTGGTAGTGGCTCGATAAACACTGCTTTGATCTTGGCACATTCCGACGGGCCTAGAGGGAGGTTTTCCCTACAGTCCTACTACCTAAACTCACCTGGATCAACGCTGATTGGAAAGGTTATTGGGAGAGAAAACCCACGAACAGCAAGGGTAAAAGAATCAGGGCAGATACGATCAGCAATAGAGTTCCAGGTTCGAGCTTGATGATATTTTTCTCAGGATTTGGCATTGTGTTGCTTTCCTTCGCGATCGCCATATTGTCACAGCCTACCTGATCCTGGCTGACCAATTCAGCGCCGTTAGGTTGAAAAGAATCGAGTGACCTGAGGCGATCGCTCAACCTGCTTAACCGCAAATCAGGTAGGCTAATCTACGGGCAATTTTGTGGCGATTTTGCGGCAGCTAGCCCACGCTAATGCACAGAGGAGGGTTGAGGTGATGAGGAAGCTTTACTTCTTAGTTCCGGGGACAGGCGGCAAATTTGCCTGTGGTGGGCTGTGGGCAGAATTAAAGACTCTCAATCTCGCTCAACAAATTTGCTCTGCTGAAGTCGTCACGTATCGACAGCGGGAAAACACCACGCTGTTTTTAGACGATGTGCTACAGCAGAAGAACTTAGAAAACATTATTTTTGTCATTAGTTGGGGCTTTGATGTCGGGAAATTGGCCACCAGGCTCAAACCCTATCATGTGATTTATCATGCTCACAGCTCTGGTTATCCGTTTAACCTACCGCCTGAGATTCCGATCATTACCGTGAGTCGTAATACGATGGGTTATTGGGGCCAGCGATCGCCGAACTCGTTAATTTATTACCTGCCCAACCAGATTTCTGATCAATTTCAAAATCTCAATCTTGAACGCGATATTGATGTGTTGGTTCAGGTGCGAAAATCTTCAGAATATCTGCTGCAAGTCCTCATTCCAGCCTTGCAACAACAGTGTCATGTTTGTGTGGTTGATTCCTACGTCGCAGATCTAGACAAACTGTTTAACCGTGCCAAAGTCTATCTCTATGACTCCGCAGAATATTGGGCGCAGCAAGGGGTAAGCGAAGGATTCGGCTTGCAACCAATGGAAGCAATGGCCTGTGGCTGTCAAGTTTTCTCCAGCGTCAACGGTGGCTTATCCGATTACTTAGATCCTGGATTTAATTGTCATAAAATTGCTGGCTACTCCTTAGAGTACGACGTGCAACGCATTCTTAAATTGGTTAAGATAGCAACACCAATTAATTTGTCAGATCAGTTTTTCTCTGAGTATCGTACTGCGAATATTATTCAGCGTCTAACAGTGATTTTGCAAGAAGTGAATGAGTTTTTTGATCACAAGCAAAATCACTCCTCCAATATTCCTAGCTTGACTAAAACGCGAGTTAAAACACTGCAACTACAACGCATTTGGAACAAGCTAAAACAGAAATATTTTCGGTAGCTGTCAGCAAACTGATGTGGATGGTTGCAGTCGTTTCGGTCTTAACCCTTCGGGTGCAAATCCTTCGCGTTAAGTTAGAGATACTGCCAGCCCTGCTCAACTCAATCTTTCCATCTTTGGTGCCATGTCCCAACCCACTCCTACCCCAACCGCATCCAGCGAAGTCAAGCCCGCATCTGTTGGGACGGCAAAAAAAAAGCGTAGAGCTCTCCCACCTAAACTGATCATTCAGTTTGGTAAGTTTACCTGGAGTACCATGTGGCACCTGATGATGTCCCAACTGGCTCCTCGGAATCAATCGGGAGCCTATGTGCGGCCTAGCAGCCAATTCCGCAACTTTATTAGTACAGCGGTAGATAATCCTTACCAACCTGCAATTGGACGCTACAAACTCTATGTAGGGCTAGGGTGCCCTTGGGCGCACCGGACTCTCGTGGTACGAGCCCTCAAGCAACTCGAAGATGCGATCGCCATCACCATTGTCTCTCCTTCCCCTACTGAGGGAGGTTGGGTACTCAACCAGCCAGAATTAGGATGCCGCAGCTTGGCAGATCTGTATGAACTCGCGCAACCAGGTTATAGCGGACGTTGTACAGTTCCGGTGCTTTGGGATACGGAAACCAACACTATTGTGAATAACGAAAGTGCCGAGATCATTGTGATGTTGAACTCGGAGTTGAATCAGTTCGCTCAACAACCAGCTTTGGATCTCTATCCCTCAGATCTCCAGAAAAAGATTGATGCTTGGAATGAGAAAACCTATGACGCTGTGAACAATGGCGTGTATCGTTGCGGTTTTGCCCAAACCCAGGCTGCGTATCAAGAAGCTTGTGAGGAGTTGTTCGGAGCTTTAGATGAGATTGATGCGGCTTTAGAAACGAGCCGTTATCTCTGTGGCGATCGCGTAACTTTGGCAGATGTGCGTTTGTTCACTACTTTATTCCGCTTTGATGTAGTCTATTACGGGCTGTTTAAATGTAATCAGCGCCGAATTCAAGACTATAAAAATTTAGGGCCTTATTTGCGCGACCTTTACCAGCTTCCAGGTGTAGCAGATACCTGCAATTTAGAGGCTGTAAAGCAGGACTACTACGGCAATTTGTTTCCACTCAATCCTGGTGGCATCATTCCTCTAGGGCCTGATATTACCAATCTCTGGGAGCCACATGGCCGCGATCGCCTCTCTAATATCAGATGACACCACATCTTTGTAATACGGGAGCAACGATATTTTGCAGGAACTGTTTCATATAGATACTTAGTTCCTGAGGAAATGCTTGGAATTCTTCGCTAGTACTTGGGGCAAAACGAACCCCATGTTCATGAACTAGTTTCTGTGCCGCTATCTGGCACTGGTTGAGATAGGCCCGCGCTAACCTGCGTCCGGGACACCACACTTCGTACTTAGCTGAAACGGTTCTTCCCGAGTCATCTTGACGATAGCAATCATGAATATCGACGAAGACTAAATTGTTAGGCTGCGGCACTTTTGTATTGGTTAAAATTCCATCCAGCAGACGAACTCCATAAATTCGCATCAAATCACGAAATCCTTCGCCGCCTGCCACGCGAAAAATCGCATCCAAAATCGCAGAATCCTCTGGTTTAGCTTCCAGGTACTCCTTCAGCGTTTCTTCCGTGCTTTTCAACATCGCTAGGACGAAGAAAGGTGCCGTGCTATGAACGTAATGATGAATCACCCTATCCGCAAAGGGGCAATTGGCATGTTTACCAACAATAAACCCTGTAAGTGATGTGAGGGCTTCGTTGATATACCGCTCCTGTTCTTCAGTAAAAGTAGACTCTACCGTACAGGTTTTAGCACCACCTAAAAATGCGTAGGCTTTTAATCCATATTTACGAACATACATAGAAGTAACGCCTGCTCGTTCGTACCCCCCTCGTTCGATGGTAACTGTATTAAATCTTTGCCGAATATTTTGAAACAGAGTGTATGTATACTGTAGCCGCGTCTGAATAGCGTCGTAAGAATTTGTGTCTGTCATATCGCTTCAAATTCTGCCTCTGTTTAGAAAGTGTTTGTAAATGATTGTTTCGGCCTCCCTAAGTCTTCCTTTTTAAAGAAGTTAGGGAGAATCATACCTACAGACTGTTTCAGCCTCCTCAAATTCATGTACAAACAGCTTTTAACACTTGAAGCAGCCAATAATAGCTACTCAAGGTAAGCAAAATTGTCAGCCCAAAGGGTGTCAGCAAGAAGTCTACAAACTCTAATACAACTAACAGTGACTTCAGCAGTCCTAAAGATAGTTCCATCGCATTTCCTTGGCAAGTTAGCGCTTAAAGTAAGAGAGATAAATAATAAAAGATTCATCTAAAGATATTCTTTCCTTCACCATGCCAACTGTTCCCATGCTGTCGCAGTACCCTCAAGGGTGATTTTTCGGTCACTATAGCCTGGTGTCTGCTCTCCCAATGGAGTGAAATGTTACAATTCTGGTTTTTGAAACTTTCATGATAGACCGCGATCGCCCTACCTCAGTTAATTTTGCTTCTCGTCAGATTCGTTTGTGCCTGGATACTGCTGATCCAAAGCAGTGGCAGATTTGGTTACCTACAGGTCTGTTTTACGGCATCACCACCAATCCGCTGTTGCTAGAGCGATCGCAGGTGCCTTGCACAGTAGAACAATTAAAACTGTTAGCTGAACAAGCTTTCGCCCTAGGAGCCCAGGAAATCCAACTCCAGACGTGGGGTGATACTGTAGAGGCATTGGTGAGTACAGGCCAACGCTTGGCAGCGATTGATCAGCGAGTCGTGGTGAAGGTTCCGATCACCCAAGTTGGAACGACAGCAGCAGCACAGTTAATAGCGGCAGGCATTCCCATCACGTTGACTGCTGTTTATGCGGTCCACCAAGTTCTGATGGCTGCGGCGCTAGGAGGCGCCTATGCGGCTCCTTATTTGGGTCGGATCAACGATTTAGGTCGTAATGGACGAGAAGATTTAGTGGCAATGCAGCGATCGCTCGCTGGGGTTAACAGTGCCACTCGTCTCCTAGTTGCCAGCATCCGCAGTGTAGACGACATCACCTTTCTTGCCACTCACGGGTTAGATACGTTCACCTTCTCTCCCGCGATCGCCGCTGCCTTTTTTGAAGTTGCTGCTACTGAGCAAGCCGCCACAGATTTCCAGCAAGCAGCATTACGCATGGGAGCCAACTAGCCGGATTACGATCGCGTTTCTAACGGTCCTCGCGTTACCCCTAACTGATTTTGAAGTCGTAATTCTCGCCAAAGTTGGGCACCCGTGATCTCTCCTTGCAGCAGTTGTTGATAGCGCTGGATGGTTTGTGCGACCTGCTCTGACGCTTCATTAACAAACTCAATCCGGAAGTGCCGCACTCCTAGCTTCAGGAGATGTTGCACATATTCGGCCCCAGTTTGTGCTGTGCCATTAAACACAGTGTTACGACAGCCCACATCGGCTTGCAAGATATGTTCTGTGCCCACGCGATCGCGTAGTGTTACTTCATGTTCCTCACAAGGTCGGCCACAGTTGGTATAGTCCGTGCCCTCAGAGAGAAACGCGCAGAACACACAATGCTCCATGTGAAACATCGGCATATGTTGATGCACAGTCACCTCAAACCAATCAGCAGGGCAGCTAGTCAACAGCGCTTCCAACTGAGCCATGTTCAAATCATAAGAAGCCGTGAGACGCTCCAACCCATAGCGCTGCTTGAAATAACCTGCGGTCAAGGGATTGGCAACGTTGAGAGAGAAATCACCAATACAGCGATCGCCTCCAAAAAATTGCAACTGGTCATAGTTCCGCACCAGATAACCATCCGCATCGCAAGCTTTTACCTGTTGCAGAATCCAGTTCTCCCCAGCTTTGGTAATGCGCGGCGGGGCGACATAGATAGAGGGAAGAGATGAAAAAGCTTTCTCATTCTTCTCCTTCCTCACCATTTGGACTGCATCTCGGTAAGCTCTTGGATCTTCAAATTCGCAGTAGAGGGTTTGAATTCCTGCCGCCAAAGCTGCTTGTAACTGTTTCAGGTTTCGGACTAGAACTACAAGTTCGGGTGTCTGCACCTGTGAATTAGCCTGAGCTTTGAGCGTAGAGAGAGGTTGAGATAGTAGCTCTTGCCAAGAAGCTGGCGATCGCAATTGCCAACGTTTGGGTTGCGCTCTCAATTCCTCTAATTGAACGACTATCTCCCGCCGTAGTCGATTCAACTCACTTACGGGCAACATGACATTTCCAGTTATGTGGTTAGTCAGCCCCCCCAGCTCGAAAGGAGTGTTACCCAGCCGCCCTAATTGTTCTTGCAAGCGCTCTGTGGTCAAAGGCTTGTTGTGCGCTTCGACCAACGGCATGGTGGATTCCACCTGAACCACATGCCCCAATCCATCACGGGCGATCGCAATTAGGGATTGCCCAACCTCACCGTGAACTTCCACCTGAATGGGACGCTGAAATTGGGGATGCTCGCCGGAATAAGTTTGGCGAATCTCCCGATCGAGTTCGGGGTCATTGGTTTTCCAAACGCGATCGCCCACGTGAATACGGCGGAGGTTCAGCGCCTCGCGACCGAAAGTTAATGTAGCTTCTGGTCCGCGCAAATCAACGGTGTAGATGCGGCCCCCTTCTTCCTTCGCCTCTGGATGACCGCTGTCAAACACAATGCCATCTCCAGGTTTCACCGGAGCTTCCAACCGCACCGTAATCTGCTCTTGACGGATACGAGTGATTTCGCCCAAATACACTCCCCGCTTCTTGCCAAAGCGAGCATGCACGAGTTCTTGATTATCAATGCCTCGAAACCAGCCCGTCGAAAGCCCCCGCGAGAAAGCCATCTCCAAGTTGTAATGGTCTTGATCTCCCTGTTCAACTTGCCGCTCAGTCTGCCGAGGCTCTCTACTTCCCCCTTCCCCCGCAGGAAAGGGGGCTAGGGGGTTAGGTTCTCCTAGATCAGCCATGACGCGATCGAGAGCTTCACGATAGACCCGTGTGACATTCGCCACATATTCCGGTGCTTTCAAGCGGCCTTCAATTTTTAGGCTAGTGACTCCGGTTTTTACGAGTTCTGGCAATACATCCAACCCTGCCAAGTCCTGAGGGCTGAGTAAGTATTTGCGATCGCCCAGATCCACCGTTTGCCCATCGGCAATCAGCTCGTAGGTCATGCGGCAAGCTTGAGCGCACTCACCTCGGTTGGCCGAGCGTCCCCCTAGTGACTCACTGGTTAGGCACTGGCCCGAATAAGCCACACAGAGCGCCCCATGCACAAACACTTCCAGCGGCAACGCCACTTCTTGCTCAGCAATCTGGGCTTGAATTTTGTTGATTTCTTTCAGAGAGCATTCCCGCGCCAACACCACCAAATGGCAGCCGAGATCTTTGGCGAATTCCACTCCTGCGGCGCTGGTGACGGTCATTTGAGTGGAGGCGTGAATGGGGAAATCAGGCGACAGATGCCGAATCAGGCGACAGATCCCCACATCTTGCACGATCGCTGCATCTACTCCAGCGGCAATGATCGTGCGGAGATACTGCTCAGCTTCGGTGAGTTCGTTGGGAAAAATCAGGGTGTTGAGCGTGACATACCCCTTAACGCCGCGTCGGTGTAGAAACTCAATCAGCTTGGGCAAGTCAGCTTCGGTGAAATTTTGCGCTCGCATGCGGGCGTTGAAGCGATCTAAGCCAAAGTAAATCGCATCAGCTCCATTTTCTACAGCAGCTTTGGCACAGTCCCAATTTCCCGCCGGAGCCAGCAGTTCGGGGCGGTGAAAGGTAGATGAGCTGGAGTCAGTGGCTGGGTGAGCAATATTCATGGGAACTGGCACGAATCAGATGGCGATCGCCAACCGCGAGGGAGTCTTTAGCCATCATATCGTTGTTAGTTTTGAGTCAGGGGCGATCGCTCAGGATTGTTAATTTGAGATTGCGCGATCGCCCTCTGACTAGTTCGGTTAAGCTGCACCCTGATTGCATGGTGGAACTACAGGTTGGTGACCACGCCTGCAAACTTCAGCAAATCAACCATTGTGAACTTGCCACCGTTGCCCAAAGTTGGCTGCCATGCCGGGTCTTGCCGCACGTAGGAATGCCGGTCTCCTTCTAGCAGACCAATAAACACCTCAGCGACAATGCGACCACCTACTGGACCCAAACGCTTGCCATCGTCACCGAGCACATCCGCTTCCCGCAAAATGTAGAACCACAAAGGAGTCCGAGTCTCCAATTGATAGGGTTTGAGGTCATCTAAATCTCCTGCGGAGAGGATATCTTCTTTCATGGCTTTGGCTACCCGCTGTCCTGACGGCATACTGAAAGTAAGTTGCCGTAGCAAGTTACGCTGGGCCAATGATTGCGGCTCTGCACCCGGAATTCCGGGCAGGTCAAAGAGCACCGAAGAAAGCTGAGTATCAATTTTTTTGTTGGGGCGAACTCGCTTATCCCCAAAGTCAAAGAAGGTTTGCCAGTCGATAAACCGACGAGCCGCGCGTTTGCCACCCCGTAAGTCATTGGGGTCGGAAGCATCTGAACTGGGTGAACCCTGACGGCCATCGTCGAAGATTAAAGCGATAAACTGGCCGCTATCGTCTGCCTTGGGGCCAAAGTTAGCGCGGTAGCTGGGGCGCACCTGAGAATGTCCAAACCGATAAGCTGCGACAGAAAACTCAACCGGGATAAATGGTAAATTGCGCCAATCGTAGAACTTCCGTCCTTTATCCAGTACCTTCTCCACTATTTTGTGGCCGACTGTGGCAGGGAGAAATTCATGAATAATAATCCACTGGTAATGCCATCGTACCAAGCGCTGGGCCTCGGCAAATATCTCCATTGGGTTGGACCAACCCGTTTTTGTTTTCACATGGTCCACCACTGCATTATGAAACTTGAGAAAGGCCAGATGGAGTTGCGAGACAATCAGGTTTTCATCGTTGCGAGGATCGCCAATCAAGGCAGTATTCTGGCTATTTCGTGGCAAATCGAATTTTAGTTTGCCATCACGAGCGATCGCATCGGAGCCAGGAATCGGTTCCACCAGGAATTTAATCCCCCCACCATTGCCAGATTGGTCGTACAAGTGAGGTGAAGCATTGGGTCCAGAACCGTATAAATTATCGAGTTCTAGGAAGGGTGCCCGAAAGTTGGCGATCGATTCCGGGTCTTGTTGCCGCTCCAGACTGGAAGTTGTATCAAAGGTCATATCATGATCGAGGAACTGACCCAAAAACGTGATTCCAGCGGTCAAATTAGGATTATTAGGATTCTCTACATTCTTCGCTGGGTTAGTGATGAGACCGACTGGATCGTCTAGATCGTCCTTGGGGTCCATAATGCCACCCTTTTTGCCAATGTCCTTCAGGGCTTCCCGGAGCTGGGGGCTATCCATTGCGAAAGGGGGAAGTGAAGGAAAAAGCCGTCCGAACTTGCCTTGGTCGTAGTAAGTGGAGCGAGGAGGATTCTCACCACCGAGAGGCATTTGTCCATGACGAGTCATAATTTATTCTCCTAATGTTTAGATCTCTATTCAAAATTTGCTGATGGTGGGTTGCCCTCACCCGAATCAGCGAAAAGTGTATCGAATCTAACTATTTGGACCCAGGAAAAACAAAATTATGACAAGTCTGCACAGTCTTTGAAGCTACGCAAAGTCCCTGGACCAGTCACTCGCCAGCCGCAAAGTTATATTAAATTTGTCTGCTCAACGGCGATCGCTTCAGGGGCACATTTCCCTCGCAGCAGATACGTGTTCATCTCTCCTTTTCCCTTAATGACGATACTGCCTCGCTCCTCAAAAACATACTGCTGTTTCAAGCACTCATAGGTAGTCTCGCTGACCTGAATCTCTCCTGGCAAGCCTTGGGATTCCATGCGGCTGGCGGTGTTGACGGTATCGCCCCATAGGTCGTAGGCAAATTTTTTCAGGCCAATAATCCCCGCTACCACAGGCCCAGTATGAATCCCTGTGCGAATCTCCAGCATATGTCCTGTCTGAGTGTTGAGCTGCTTCAGCGCTTGGTGCATTGCCAAGGCCATCTGGGCGATCGCGGAGGCATGATCGATGCGGTGTTGGGGCAGCCCAGCCACCACCATGTAAGAATCGCCAATGGTTTTAATCTTTTCCAGCCCATGATATTCGGCTAACTCATCAAAGCGGGAGAAGACTTGGTTGAGTAGGTTGACCACCTCAGACGGTGACATTTGGGTTGAGAGTTGAGTAAAGCCGACAATATCGGCAAATAGCACCGTCACTTCCGCGAAACTATCGGCGATCGTCTGTTGTTGTTTGAGCAAGCGCTCAGCAATGGAGGGAGGGAGGATGTTGAGGAGTAACTGTTCCGATCGCTGCTGTTCTTGTCTGAGCCTGTAGCGAGTTTGGAACTCAGCTTTAGATAGGCGCTCGTAGAGATACACCACCAAAGTTGACATGAGACAAATCCATCCCATGTCGAACAGAAAACCTGTGGCTGAGATGTTGGCAGGCAAAAACTGCTGGCTCACAAGCCAACTAGTCGCAAAGAAGAAGGCATAAGCTCCCAGTTGGGAAAGGAGATGGAGCCGCCAACGAAATGGAATAATTGTGGCTTGGGCAAAGAAGGTAATTGTCCAACCCTTTAGATCCGGAATGATCACAGGATCAAGGGTTGAAGGGACGTTGGTGAGCATGGTGATGGACCAAGAGAGTCCTAGAAAGGCGATCGCTTGCTGGCGCTTTCCGACAGGCAATTGCAGCCAGACCAGCCAGCTCGCCATGCTCAACGCTGTCAGTAAATTCTTGAATACAACTGCATTCAAGGAGCGATCGCCCAACATCATTTGGATTAGGTACAGCCCTGTCAACCCTGAAAAGTAGAGTAGCCCCAATCCCAAACCTAAACTTAAACGCTTGTAGAGAAAGCGCCGTCGCCACGCCCAGTAGTTATTAAACTCCACCTCGCTAGGCGCTTCCAGTAGGGTGGGTAACCATTGCCTGAACTGGTGAATGAATTTTCCCACGGGCTTCTTCACACTCTTTGGCTCTCCAATTGGATGGGTCCGCTACCACCCTAAATACTGGCAGTATTCCCAACTCAAAACCCTATAGATTCATTTCCGGGGCCATCCTCGGAGATACTAGAGAAGTAACTAGTACAAACTGGCTGCACCAAGCCAGGTATCTAGCCGTTTTCTAAAGGATCGAGTCCTGTGTCATTGATCGCTGCGATTGAGACTGTCTTTCACAATCCTCCCATTCCCTTTGAGCCAGCCAAACACTCACTGAAAGCTTGGGCGACTTACTGCCTTAGAGATCGGGGCTTCAAGGTCGTATATGCTCAAAATGCTGACTTTGCGATCGAACCTCGTACCGGGGACAAGCTCTACTTTAAGGTCAGCCAGAGCGAACCCGAAGCTGAGGGTACTTGTGGTTGGATTGTGTGGAACAGCTCTACTAGCCAGGCAACGGTAATTCCTCCTGCCTCAGCTTAGGCAGGGTTTAGGCTGGGGCGATCGCGCCCTAAGCAAGCTTACGAAAAATCATTAGATGTTGTTGCGGTAGTAAGTTTTTGGTTTCTTGCCAAACTAAACCTACTGCCTGCATCTCCTTCTTGACCTGCCGCTGAGTCATTTTGTGGAGCGCTTTGATCGCAATCAGGGGATTCTCACCTCGGTATTCTACGAGTACCACCCTGCCTCCGGGTTTGAGCGATCGCACCAGCGCCGTCATCATTTCTTGGGGATACTCAAATTCGTGATAAGCATCCACCATTAACGCCAGATCTACGCTGGCAGGAGGAAGATGCGGATCTTGCACCGTGCCCAGAACGGGTTCAACATTGGTTGCTTGGTTTTCCTGCTTGAGAAAGTTGAGAACCTCAATCATCTCCGGTTGCACCTCAACCGCCAAAACTTTCCCGGTTGGCACCAACGGACTGAGCCGAAAACTAAAGTAGCCAGTGCCCGCTCCAATATCTGCCACCACATCCGACGGTTGGAGATCCAGCGCTTCTACGACTTTTTGTGGTTGCTCTTCCCAACTGCGACTAGAACGCTCTAGCCAAGCGGCTCCCTGATGGCCCATCACCTGAGCAATCTCTCGGCCCAAGTAGATTTTGCCGATGCCGTCAGAACGGTGGCGATCGCGCTGCTGGTAAATACTGGCGACATCTGCACTAGCGGCAGCAGGCAGGGGACTGACAATGGTGAGCCATAGCCCCAAGCCGATGATGACCAGACACGCGATCGCCCGTTTAACAAGAGCTTTTGATAGCAGAGGGCGATCGCTGATGCCACTCACGCTCATACTTTGGATGCTTCAGCCTCGAGTGCTTCTGCCTCTGAGGCGCGTACCTCACTGACCACCTCATAGGTTCTCAGGCTCGGCGGGCTGACGAATAGGGGTAGCAGTTTTTTCAGAATCGATTTATAAGCATCATTGACGTTGGCTTTCATGCTGTCTTCGCTATCCCAAAGAATCACCGAGATGCCTTTGTCAGTGCCTTGTTCTTGCAGCAAATAAGCTTCCTTAAACCCTTCCCCGTAGGTTGAAACTGCTTCGTCATAGAGGCGTTTCGCTTCGGTAAAGGTGCCCGCATGGAACTCGCCAATCGCAACTTGGGCAATGCGGTGGTTTAAACAATCGTTGAAATCTGTCATGGTAACTTTCGCAGTGAAATCAAAATTTAGATTTGGACAGGGTAAGAATAGCTGGCCCAGCCTTCTAGCTCAACCCTCTGGCTCAGTCTTCTGGCTCAGCGCAACCCCACCAGTCTAATGTGGTGTAATACTAGCAATCATCATTCCTGAGACTGCCATCTGGCATGATGGTGTTACAGAACTTAGCGTCACTTAAGTCTGCTCCCTCTAGCTGAGCTTGGTGCAAATTTACCTTGCGTAGGTTGGCCCAAGATAAACGAGCATGGCTCAAATTGGCCTTTCTCAGGTCTGCTCCGCTGAGTTGAGCGTGATTTAACACTGCTTTGCTCAGGTTAGCGGCACAAAGATCCGCTTGAATTAAACTAGCTCGGTGGAGATTGGCTTCGCTCAGATTGGCCCCTCCCAAAATCGCCTTGTTGAGGTTGACCCGCTGCAAACGAGACTTGCTTAAGTTAGCCCGATACAGGTTGACGCCATCGAGGTTGGCATCTTCTAGGTTCACTTTCTGCAAGTTGCTCTTAACCAAACTGGCGCGGCTGAGGTCTACTGCCCCTAATTTCAGCCGTTGCAGGTTGGTTTGGTTTAAGTGAGTTTGGCTAAAATTGCGTTCCCCAGATTGATAGCGCTGCTTCAGTTCTTCAGTATTCATAGCGATCGCTTTCACCCAGTTAAAGATCTCGCTTTTGTAGTGGCAATCCAAGTGGCAATCCACTACAACCTTCCAGCATTAGCTGTTGATTTCTAGCGTACTGCGAAGTTCACTGGGTAAAGACGATTATTGCAAAAACTCTACTAACTGCTCTAACTTGGCCCAAGCAGCTCCACTTTGCAGAATATCTTGAGCGATCGCCACGCCTTTGGCATAAGCTTCCAATGGGTTAGCCGTTTCAGGCAGTTGCTCGCCCACTTGTAAAGCCAAGGCCGCATTCAGAGCCACCGCATCCCGTTGAGCGGTTGTACCTTTTCCTTGCAACACTGCTTTCAAGATCGCAGCGTTTTCGGCTAAGTCCCCGCCTTGCAACGCACTGGTGGGCGCAAACTCCAACCCCAAATCTTGAGGATTCAGCGTCACTCGCTGCACCGTTTGGTTAGCCAACACCGCCAAATCTGTCACATCTGCTAAACCCGCTTCATCGAGTCTTTCCCGTCCATGTAGGACGATCGCTCGCTGGATACCGAGTTGATTCAAAGCGTCCGCGATCGCATCCACCAGATGAGGATCGCACACGCCAATGACTTGTCCGGTGGGTCTAAGCGGGTTCACTAGCGGCCCCAACAAGTTAAAAATTGTGCGAACTTTTAGGGTTCTACGCAGTGGAGCCACTCCCTTCAGGGCTGGGTGCCAACCCACAGCAAACAAAAAGGTAATGTCCACGTTTTGTAGAGCCGCTTGCACCTGTTCTGGACTAGCAGCGAGATTGACGCCTAAGGCTTCCAAGACATCCGCCGATCCCACTTTGCTAGAGGCGGAACGGTTGCCATGCTTGGCGACAGACACCCCAGCCGCTGCCGCCACAAATGCCACTGCTGTAGAGATATTGAACGTTGAAGCGCCATCTCCTCCGGTACCGCAGGTATCGATCAGGGGCGTTGAAAATTTTGGCAAAGTCATGCCACTCGCCGCAGACTGGGACTGCAATACCTGGGCCATTCCTGCTAACTCAGTTGCAGAAACTCCTTTGGCCTGAATTGCCGCCAAAATTGCGCCCGACAACACGGGTGGAATTGTCTCGCTCAGCCAGCCACGCATCAGCGTTGCAGCCTCCTCTGTTGCTAGAGATTGACGGTCTAGCAGTTGTTGGAGCAATTGAGGCCACAGGGGCGAGTCAGCGGTTAACAAGCTAGAGTCAGCAGCCGAGGTGACAGACATAGGAGAGACAATTAGGGCGATGAGTTCCTTACGTATAGTACAAGCTGCTGGGGCAGGTTGCGAGGGTAGCTCTGAGCGATCGCAAGTGACAAAAGTTCGGTTAATCAATTCTTTACTTGCTGTTACTAAAGTTTGGGCAAAAGTTTAGTTCTAAAACTCAGACAGGATGATAACTTCAGAGTAATTAGCCCCAGTCGCGTGAGTGCGTGATGAATCGATTTTTGGTCCTAGGTGTTGGCAGTTGGATTACTTGGAATTTCCTCCTCTCTTGGGCGCAAGCTCAGCCTATTTCCTACCTGCCCTGTCAACCCATCGTGACTGGCTTCAATACCACTCAGCAAGGCGATGTGATCGTGCTTGGGCAACGGAGTGGCTATTCCTATGTGGTCGCAATTCCTTCGCAAAGCCGAGCCACCTTGGATGCAGTGCGGCAATGTGTTCCTGATGCTTTCATCACTCGCTCTAAACTAGGCCCTTATGTTCATGCGGGTTCTTTTCCGACTCGGGCTGGAGCAGAAAGTTTATCTTGGTTCCTGCGATCGCGAGGCTTAGATTCACGAGTGGTCTACGTTCGCTAATCCCAATGACGGCTGCTAGGTGGCTTTTGTTGGCTCAGGTACGTTCATTTACGTCGTGTTAACCCAGCCTTACTGCCTCATTAATCTCCAGTTGCTAATCTGATCAAGGCCTCTGTGCTACACCGACCTTTGCAGAAGTGAGTGATGAAGTTGGTTGTGATTGATCAGCAATCAACTTCCTCCCTGGAGATGAATGAAACGATTGCAGCCCCAAACGAATTTTCGTCGCTGTCGAGCTATAGCTGGTTTGCCGCATCTCGCCTTAGGCTTTTGCTGCCTGTTAGGAAGCTTTAGCGCGATCGCTCCTGCAACTTTAGCGGAAACCCAACAACTCAGTTTTACGCTCAACACCGTCGGCAACCAAAGCTTTGATGATTTGATGCAGCAGGCGGAATCGTTGGCTCGAAACACAATTGAGCAAACTTTTGCCAACAACCCTGAGACGACAGCCGTTGCCGTGAGTGTGCTAGGGGAGCGCAATGGTCAGGAAGTGCCGCTCCTCTTGACCAACGTCTCGCGTGTGAGTTGGCAGCAACAGCCAAGATTGCAACCCTGGACCAAATATTTCAGCCGTCCTTCCATTACGCTCCTAGGCTTCTTAGAGCCGCAAACTACTCAACCTGCCACCGCAACGGCTAGCTTCGTCTCCCAAACCGCCAGAAGCCGATTGGAAGATACCCCTGGCTTTCGAGATGATTGAACTTGAAGATAGGGCTAGTAACAATTTGCAGTTCGTAATTCGTAATTTGAAATCCTAGCGAGTGAGTTGTTACGCTGGAATGAACTGCTGCTAGATCTCGCGAGAGGGAGACATGGCACCTCATCTAGGCCAAAATACAGGGCAAGATACAGGGCAAACAGATATAAGCACCTCGCAGTCAGCGATCGCGACCTACCTAGACGCTCACATTGCCACCGAGCGATTTATGGGGGCGGTGTTGGTAGGGCGAAGAGGAGAGATCCTGTTTAGCCAGGGATATGGGATGGCTAACTGGAAACATAGCGTGCCCAACACAACCCACACCAAGTTTCGCTTAGCCTCGCTTACAAAGCAGTTTACCGCTGCCGCAATCCTGCAATTACAAGCACAGGATTTGCTGGATGTGCAAGCAGCGATCGCCACTTATCTTCCTGACTATCCGAACGGCGATCGCATTACCATTCATCAATTGTTGAATCATACAGCTGGCATTCCTAACTACACTGCCTTTCCAGACTATGCAACCCAAAAACGTCTATCTATGTCTGTGGCAGAGGTGGTGGCTTGGTTCAAAGACAAACCGCTGGAGTTTGAACCCGGAGATCAATATCGTTACAGCAACTCTGGGTATACGTTGTTGACCCACATTTTAGAAACGGTATCTGGACAGCCCTATGCAGAGTATCTGCGATCGCACCTTTTTGAACCTTTGGGAATGACGAGTTCAGGTTATGACACTGATTGGGATATATTGCCGCATCGCGCCTCTGGTTATGACTTGACAGATACAGGGTACGGTAATGCTGAGTTTATTGATATGTCAGTGCCAACCGGGGCAGGGGGACTGTATTCAACGGTGGAAGATCTCTATAAGTGGGACCAAGCATTGGATACAGAAGCCGTGTTGGGCGATCGCGCCAAAGCTCAGATGTTTGCCCCAACAGTGCCAGTGAGTGAGGCAGGGAAGGTTTATTACGGATACGGCTGGATTGTGGCTGAGCAGTTAGGTCGTAAACATATCACTCATGGCGGTGCCATTGATGGGTTCCGCACGATTATTTCCCGGTATCCCGATGAGCAAGTAACGGTGATTGTGCTGTCCAACGTGAGTAGTGCGGCAGTGGCGGAGATTGGTGCTGGTTTAGCAGCGATCGCATTCGGAGAGCCTTATCAGTTGCCTAGGGTATATCAAGAAGTGGCGATCGATCCGGCGATTTATGCAGGTTATGTGGGCGAATATCAGTTGGCCCCAGAAAAGATTTTGGCGATTACGGCAGAATCAGACCAACTTCTTGTTCAGCTTACTGGCCAGGGAAAACTCAAAATTTACCCCACTTCTCCAACGCACTTTTTCTTGAGGATTGTGGATGCTCAGTTGACTTTTGAAATAGATGAGCAAGGTCAAGCTCAGAAGGTAACTTTGCATCAATCTGGTCAAGATTTACCAGCGCCTAGAATGCCTCAATAAGGCAGTTATTCTCCAAACTTTAGAGCGCCCAGGAATCAAGGCTCAACGGCTAACACGAAGATTAGCAACCAAAGCCACAGCTCTTTATCGAACACCGATGTTTAGTTTAAAGCCACCTGCGCCATCGCGTCGTGCCTCTGCCCGCACCAACCCTACACGTACCAAGTAATCTCCATTGCTGGGTAAGTTCCCTGTCCAGTTCGTCCCCACATATAGGGTTTCTCCTTGGGGGCTGAGCACAGCAACCTGCATATAGGTGCTATTGCTGCGTAGATCAACAGTCATCCGCTGGCCTGCTCGCGCATTCAAGAGATAGTCTCGCGTTTCATATCCTCGAACACTGCCGTTAACAGTGGCAGCAGAAGTTCCTGGCGCAAAAGAAACTCGCTGGATAGGATTGCCGTTGCCCCTGTCGAGCATCAGCAAGTCATTCCGCACCCATCCTCTAACTTTGGATTTGGAAAACTCTACATAGTGCCAGGCGTAGCCATCTGTACCACGAGCTGATCTCAAAATTTGGACGCGATCGCCTGGTATGCCATAGCTAGGTGCAGGGGCACTGGTAGAAGGTTGCGATCGCACGTTGATTTGGCTTCCTGGGTTGCCTCGCAGTGTTCCCATTTCGATTGCCAATGCTGGCAAAGCCAAACACAGAGACAACACCAGACCACCTGCCATTGCTGAAACCGATCTCAATTTCATAACTTATCCTTTTAGAACTGTACTTCACAGATAGAATCAGCAACGTACAGTTCTTTTTCGGGAATGGCTAACGTTTTTAATAAGATCGCTGTCACTCAATCTAGCTGCTACGCATCAAGTTAATTTTGCCCAGATAGATCTATCTGGCTCTGCATTATGGCTACTAGGAGCGATCGCGTTTAGGGAGTCTTACCAGTTGCCTACGGTACATCATGCAACCCGTTTAGGGGTTGAGGACAATCTCTTGTGGTTGCCGCTACACTTATCATCCTCATGCTGTGCAGTGCCAAGATTTTAATGTGATGCCAACACAAGATTCATTCAATGAGTTTCCACACTTTGAAACTACAAGGTTGCATCTACGTCCAATTATGGTTTCAGATGCAAAAGATATTTATGAAATATTTTCCAATGATGCCATAACACAGTATTACGATGTTTCTACTTATACATCGGTTAACCAAGCTGAACAATTTATTGCTCGGATGAATGACCGCTTTGCTACAGGGGAGGGTATACGCTGGGCTTTGGCTTTGAAATCCACAAATCAACTAATTGGCACTTGCGGTTATAACGCCATCTCTCAACGGAGCCAGCGTGCGATTATTGGCTATGAACTTAAACAGATTTTTTGGGGTCAAGGCTATATGCCTGAGGCACTTCAGGCAATTCTTCGTTATGGTTTTGAAGAACTCTCCCTAAATCGCATTGAAGCATTTGTGATGCTGGACAATCACCAGTCAGTTTGCATGCTCAAGAAACTGAGGTTTGTTGAAGAAGGTATTTTAAGAGAGTATGGCTTTTGGAAATCTAAGTTTTGGGATTTGCACTGTTTTTCCTTGCTAAAGCGCGAATTCTGTGACAGAGCATGAATATCTACTGACAACGTTAGCTCCCGCCAGGGGACTGGATTAGTGGTAGTTTGCAACTGGAAATTATGCTCGGCTGCCAGTTCAATAAACTTCTTGGCGATCGGGCGTTGGGGGTCGCTGATATAGGCAGTGCCGCCAGGAGCTAACAGTTGAGCGATCGCCTGCAAAATGGGCGCATGATTCCGCTCCTCATAAAGCACATCAGCCGCCAAGATGTAGTCGAACTGTTGAGTTAAGGTGATGTCTCGCCAGTCGAGCCATTGGGTGGCGATCGCGACTTGATTGGCGGAGGCGTTGAGTTGGGCAAAGTCTAACGCTTCAGTAAAGTAGTCCGTGGTGAGCATTTGGGCTCCGGCGATCGCGCCTGCCACACTCACCACCCCTACACCAGACCCTAACTCCAAGCAACGAGCTTGCTGAAACTGAGGGTGAGTGAGGATAAACTCAGCCAAGGCGATCGAAGCAGGCCAGATTTCGGCCCAGTAAGGCATCCGCTCGTCTTTCTGGAAGTCGTCGGGGTCAATTTTGTCTAGAAGTTCATAGTTATTGGCGACGTTAAAGATGGTCAGTTTTTTACCCGCGATCGCATAGGTGGTTTCAGCTAATTGGTACTCAATTGCTAGCTTTTTCTGAAGTGCTTGATTCATGCTCAGTCTGTACTCTGGGCCTTTATTTTAGCTGCCTGGATACAACTTGACTGATCTTGGGTGGGAAAGGTGGCGATCGCTCTCTCATAGGAAATGCCAATGCTAGTCTCTATTTACAGATAATTGCAGGAGATTTCCTATGTTTGGGAAAAAGAAGTCACAACCGGAGCAGCCTACACAATCACAATCCATCGATGGCGCAAATGTAGTCGGGAGTCAGGTGCAAATGACTCAGTCAGGACGAGATGCTACAGCCAATCAGGCGGGAAATTTGGCGGCACAGCAGCAAGGACTGACTGGAGGAGATGTAGTGAAGTTGCTGGAAGAGTTGGAGACGACGGTGAAGGCAGCGAAGTTACCTGCGGATCAGGAAGAGGAGGCTTTAGACTATCTCAAATCGGCAAAGCGGGAAGCAAAGCGGGAAGATGCCGATAAGGATACTGTGGCAAAGAACCTCAAGCGCGTCGGGGATGCTCTCGAAACAGCAGATAAAGCTACGCAGGTATGGGATAAAGCGCAGGAAGTGTTTAAGAATATTGCGCCTTGGCTAGGTGGAGCGGCAAAATTCCTGAGCTTTTAGCGGCTTTGAGGGTATTTTAAAACCAAGCTCATGCTGCTTATTGAGCGGCACAGCTCTCCAAGTGAGCGACTGAGGCGTTGCAGATCGTGTCGCGACAAAACTGGAAAATTAAATGACCTTTCCTGACCCGTTTCAAAAGCAATCGATCGCTAACAGTAGTTTTAGCAATAGCAACACGCAACAAACTCAAGCTGGACGCGATGCCTTGAGCTTTCAAAACTCTAGGGACAACCAGATAATCATCAACAATGTGATGGGTTTGTTTGGCTCTAGAGCATCTGAGCCACGAGTCGATTGGGATTGGGCTGCAAAGATTCTTCAGCAGCAACGGGTGGAAGTGCGAAAGCGGCTCAAGGATACGCTGGCACATCAGCAAGCCATGATGGAGATTAGCCTAGAGGAACAACCCCAGCAGGTAAATCGATCGCCCTTAGCAGCCGTGAGGACGTTAAGCATTGAAGGGCAAGCAGCCCAGACTCTTAAAACAGAGCAATTACTGATTGAGGTGTTTGGGCGAGAAGACATTGAAGGCAAACTACTAATTTTGGGCACACCAGGGGCAGGGAAGACCACAGCACTGTTGGGATTGGCCGAGCAACTGTTGAGCGGAGCGATCGCCAACCCCCGCACCATTATTCCTGTAATCTTTGAGCTGTCTACTTGGAAGAATGACAACCAGAGCATTCGGGATTGGTTAGTCGAGCAGCTTTATAACAACTTTGGCGGTGATGATCGGCGTAAGCTCAAACGTTATGAGCAATGGCTAGAGCAGCGCACATTGTTGCCATTGATGGATGGGCTGGATGAGTTAGGGCTAGATCGGCAGAAAAAATGTGCGGTCAAGCTGGAAGAATTTGCTCAACATTATCCGCAGCTTGTGGTTTGCTGTCGGGTAAAAGAATTTGAAATTGCTGGGGTGCGATTAGGCAATTTGCGTGGTGCTGTCTGTTTGCAGCCCTTGAGTGATGAGCAAATTCAAGCTTATTTGCAAGCGGTGCATCGGGCTGAGTTATGGCAGCAAATTCAAATAACGCCAGAGATGCGGCAAATGCTATCACCAACCCCAGAAGGAGAGCCTGGACTGCTGCGCGTGCCTTTATTTGTGGCGATGGCAGCGGCAATCTATGACCTGAAGCAACCGTTTCGCACTAAAGCCGAACTACTGGAAGCGTACATTGAGCAGCAGTTGAGCTATGACAAACGACAGAGCGATCGGCGCAAAGAAAATCGGCAGACGAAATGGGCTTATAAGACGGTGGGACGGGAACCCAAACAATTACAAACACGAGCCTATCTGAGGTGGTTGGCCTGCCAGCTACAAGAGCAAAACCAAGTGGAGCTGCTAATTGAGCAGATGCAGCCCAACTGGCTTGACCTAGCCCAATATATGTCTCTGTATTGGCTGCTTGTTGGGTTGATTATTGGGCTAATTACGGGGCTAATTACAGGGCTAATTACTGCGCTGCTTGTTGGCCTACCTCTTGGGTTGATCGCAGGGCTAATTACTGGGCCGCCTTTTGGGTTGATTATTGGGTTCGATGATATTACACCGGTCGAATCCTTTCAATTTTCGATATCGAATACAGGAAGCCGAGAAATTTTTCGAAAACTCAGGAGCGGACTGGTTAGTGGCTCGATTATTGCGCTAGTTATAGGACTAGCGGGCGGTTTGACTATTACTTTGGTTATAGGGATAACGGGTAGTTTGACTATTCCGTTGGTTATTGCGCTGCTTGGTGGACCCATTGGTGGGTTAATTGGTGGACTCATGAGTGGGTTAATTGGTGAGTTGACTGCTGAGCCGAAAGTTCGGTTGAAGCCAAACCAAGGCATTCGCAACTCTTTCTACAGCATGTGGCTCATATCGTTCTTGAGCTATCCCTTAGGGGTAGCGCTTGCCACAGTAGGACTACTGCCAGTGTCGGTTGCTCGTGCAAGCAGTGGAGCTCAATCCTTTGAAGCTATTCTAACGATCATCTCTCAAAGCGTTTTGGATTCACTCATTCCTGGTATTTTTGGAGCGCTATTATGTGGTTTTCTCTACGGTGGTGGTAGGGCCTGCATCCAACACCTTTGTCTCCGTCTTGTTCTCACCCGTACTCACGCTACCCCTTGGAACTACGCCCGCTTTCTCAACTACTCCACAGAGCGTCGTCTGCTTCAGCGGATTGGGGGTCGTTATCGCTTCATCCATCGCGAACTCCTCGATCATTTTGCAAGTATCCCTCTCCAACCCCTCTCCGTCTCGAGAGAGGGCTTTTAAATCCATGATCCTCCTTCCATTGCAGGGAAGAGGACTGGAGAGTTAGGTCATCTGCTAAGGCTGCACTAACCAGATAAAAACTCGGCAGGCTAGGGTTACGCGATCGCTAATTTGCCCTGATTTGCCTGATTTCCTCCTCAAACTCCTGTAGAGTCACTTGGTTTATTTTGAGGAAATAAAAATGGGTTGGTTAGATCGCATCTTTGGCAAAGAAAAAGCCGCTGCCGCACCCGCAGCACCCGCAACAACTCCATCCGCTCCTACCTCAGCACCTACACAGACTGCCGCTTCTGCCCCAGAAACCATTCCGCCTGAACGAGTTGGATTGAACGGCGAATATGACCAAAGCGGCTTAGCCAAGCGAGTCGCTCAAGCCTTCGATCGCGACCCTAACGTTGGCGACATCGAAACCCTCTGGGTTGCCCAAACAGGCAGCACCGTCGTCCTCAAAGGTACAGCCCCCAACGAGCAAGAACTGCAAACAATGGTCGCGATCGCCCGTACCATCAACGGAGCCACAGACGTAGACACCAGCCAAGTCACCATCGGCGGATAAGAAAAAGACAGTTCATAACTAACGAACAAACATCGAAACACCCACAAAAAATCTCGTTTGGAGGGGGTCTGGGGGACGCAACCGTCCCTCAGCGGGGGTCTGGGGGCAAGCGCCCCCAAGCATTTGGCTTTCGTCAAGAGACATAACTGTAGATAGATGGGGTTGTGTGGAACAGGCTTTGCCCGTCCAACACGAACGTAGTAGGTACTTACCAAGGACTCCCAATCATCGTAAAAGCTGACCAATAGTAAGGATTAGAGAGATCCTTCGTGCCCAACTCCGCCAACTCCGGCGGCAGCGTCACACTCTCACTAGCACTCTCCAACTTACCTCGGTCTACTCGAACCTGACCGCGAATCATCGCCAACTGAGCTTGACGTAACGCTTCCGTCTTAATCGGAGCAGTCTTCAGTTTTTGATAAAACTCCGTCATCAGGGCCAGCGTCCCTTCATCATCCACCGCCCACAAGCTCGCCAGCACCGATTTCACCCCTGCCTGGTACGCTACCCCCGCAAACCCTAACTCTGCTTGGCGATCGCCCAATGCCGTCCGACAAGAACTCAGTACCAACAACTGCACAGGCGGATCATTCCAACCCAGCTCAGGCAAATCAGTCAGACTTAGTTTCCGATCCCAAAGCTGAATATAAGAGTTGCTAGGGCTACCTGGCTGAAACTCCGCGTGAGTCGCCAAGTGAATAATTTCAAACGGTTGTTTCTGCCGTTGCGCCTCCAAGTTTCTCAGCGTAAACGCTTCATTTAAGAACGATTGTCCCGCCCAGCCTGCTTGAATCGCTGACAACTCCACAGGCACCGCAGGCAACGGTTTTTGGTCCTGAAACTCGGAAGCTCCCATCGCTAGCACTTCGGACTGCTTCAAGCCCTGGTAAAGCGTTTCAGTCAAGCTCAAGCTTGGCATTATGCCCAAGCTATATTGCTCCACCAAGAACTGCTGCCCGGTATGCAATGCCGCAATCGGCAGCGATCGCAGTCCCTCATCCATGATGAAGGCAATATTCTCCACTTTTCTGGCTTTCAACTCGGCCTCCAGAGGGGCAACGAGCCATTGGTAAAGTTGCTGTGCCGCTGGCAAATAATTCGTCGTATCACGGTTGGCAGGGTCCGTCAGGTCGTCGCGAAACTGCTGCGCCATCTGTAACACTTTCGCTCGCGATGCTCCCGGAATGCGCTGGCGAATTGGGTTGCCCTTGGCCGTAATCAGAATCAGTTCCAGTTGATCGTCGTCGCGCGGTTGAGGCTGACTAGGATTAGCCGCTAAGGCTTGACCTGGTAGCAGAGCGGCTGGCACGAACGTGGCATACAAGATTGCGGGTTTCACCCCGGTGGCTCGCTCAACCAAATCTAGGTGCTCGCAAATATCAGTCAAATTGTTGTTGGGACCGCGCCTAGGTTTGCTGAGATAAGTCTCAAATTCCTGGCTCACCCGCTCCTCCAAAGCGTAAATGTCCAAATCCAGCGAGTTGCAAGGTAAAGTAGCCAACTCCAAAGACAACTGTCGGGGTGGACCTTCTAGAGGGGCCGCTAGATCTGAGCGGAAAGTAGGTGGTGGCGGTGATACTGGTGGCTCTGGCTCTGGCGGTGGTAGTGGTGACACCGGCGGCTCTAGCACGGGCGGTTCTGGTACCGGTGGTGGCACTGGTGGTAGCGGTGACACCGGCGGCTCTGGTGGTGGCGGCGGTGGCGGTGGACTGCCAATGTTGATAGCGATCGCTGTAGGAGTCGAGAGCGACACAGCATCACTCGCCGCGAGGGTAAAGGCGGTGGCTAGCCCTGTGGCCCCCGCAGCAGGGGTATAAACCAATGCATCGCCGGGAGCCAGCACGGTTGTCCCAGGTATGACAGGCACTCCATTCACGGTCAAGGTTCCAGCCGGAACAGAGTTAATCACCAACGCCATATTGTCTAAGTCAACATCAGCCAAGGTAGGAGCTAAGTCGGCGTAGGTGAAGGTGATCGGCGTTTCAAACGCGGTGTTCGGCAGAGCGGGGGTAGATCCCAGAGCGGGGGGCGTATTCACCGAAGCGATGCTGATGCCATTAGGTGTGCCGCTGGCTAAACCACCCGTCGCCAAAATTGGAAAACTTCCTGTTGTTAAAGGAGCAGTCCCCGCATTGACCGTTCCTAAAAGACCATTGAGTGGAGTTCCGGCATTGACAGTGAACGGAAGATTAGCGGCACCGCCCGCCGTTTGAATCGCCACCCCAGCATTGTCAGCAGAGCCAGTGGCATCGATTGTGGCTCCATTCGGTAGTGCCACTAACCCGCTCACCGTTCCCCTAGTCGTGGCGATCGCGACATCTCCCCCGGCTCCTCCGCCTAGCCCCAGGTTGATGCCTCGGCTGTCGATGGTATCGAAACGAATGTCACTAATGGCGCTCAGGTTAACTGGTCCCCCAGTCGGTGTCGTTAAGCCACTAGCAGAGGTATTGATTGCCCCCACGCTGAGGGTGTTGGTTGCGGATAACTGAACTGCTCCCCCCGTGGTGGTGCTGCTGGTGTCAATATTGCCCAGGTTGAGATCAGTTCCAGAAATGGTCAGCGATCGCCCACCTGTCCGAATCGTGTTATTAGCTGGCATAGAGAAGGAACCTCCTCCCACGCCATCGACATCAGCAGTGAAAGTAATGGCACCCACACCGATCGCAAAGCTGAGATTTGTATCAGAGAGCGGGTTGATCAAAATATCATTGGTCGCCTGCAAAACCACATTGGTATTACCTGCCAAGCTTTCTAATGCTGCCTCCGAAATGGTGAAAGGAGCTGCGCCGCCATCTCCTGCCAATATTTGCCCATCGGCTAGTTGAGCATCATCTGGGCCACCTGCCCCCGCCACGACTGTAATGTTGATAGGGTCGAGCAGCAGGG
Source organism: Trichocoleus sp. FACHB-46 (assembly GCF_014695385.1). Lineage (NCBI taxonomy): Bacteria > Bacillati > Cyanobacteriota > Cyanophyceae > Leptolyngbyales > Trichocoleusaceae > Trichocoleus > Trichocoleus sp. FACHB-46. The sequence goes on from NZ_JACJOD010000028.1 coordinate 214,622, forward strand.
TGCCTGTCTGGCCCTGAGGGGCACTGAGGTCTGCTTCCCCGCGAAACAGCAGAGTTTGCTTACCCGAAACCTCTGCCGATCCGCCCTGACCCGTACCTGCACCCCGCGCATTAATTTTGCCAGAGAATCCGGTCGTGCCATCTGCCCAAACTACAACCTGGCCGCCGTCCCCGTTTTGGTTGGCGTTGGCATTCAAAACCGCGTCAGAGCTGATGTCAGTGCGAGCAGCATTGGGCAGGGGGCCTTTGCCTTGGTAGTTGCCTCCCACCAAGATATTGCCGCCTTTTGTCGTACCCGATGCTTCCAGGGTTGCGCCGACGACACCGACGCGATCGCCTAACACTCTCACTGTGCCGCCTACTGCCCCAGCCGTATCCAGCTTCCCTGCGACCAATGCAGTTCCCGGAGACACATCCAGCCCAACGCCAGAACCGCTGAGCCTAACTTGACCATTGGCATTTACACCGATCTGGGTAGCATTGCTGCCGTCGCCGCCTGTGAGTAGTTCTGGCAACGTCGGAATCGGGAATGCCCAAGCGGTTGAGTTGGCGCTAGTCGGAGGCTGAACTTGTAAGCTCAGTAGGCTTCCAGATTGACTTAGTTGCACCAAACTTTGACCTGGGACAGCCGCAACGGTAATTTCACCCATTGGTGCTGTTAGGTTTCCGGTGTTAACCACGGTGCCCCCGATCAAGCTGAGCGACTGACCCGAACCAACCGTTAAATTGCCACTATTTGCGATCGCCCCTGGTTGCGACATCGTAAAGGCCAAGCTGGTGGGGTTGCCACCTAAAGCTGCATAGTTGTTGCTGCCCGCCGCGTTGAACCATTGGTCGCCAAAACCCACAGCATTCGCGCTTGTCGCCGTAAAGGCAGCAGGCAAGTTAAGACTGGCGTTGGAGCCAAAAATGATGCCAGCAGGATTGATCAGATACAAATTGGCATTGCTGCCACTGACCTGAATTAAGCCTTGAATCCAAGAAGCTTCACCTCCCACCACGCGCGCCAGAATATTCTGAACGTCAGGAGTTGCGAGAAAATTGGCAATTTGGCCTGGGCTTAACCCAAACTGACTAAAACTCTGAAAGAGATTGCTGCCATCGCCAGAACGCTGTCCCCCGGTAATGTCGTAGCGATCGCCGCTCGGTGTGACGACAGTTCCTACCCCATCTCCCGCCGGAACAATTGCCTGCGCTAGAAGTTGAGTCTCCTCAGGGCTAGCCAGGGTATTGCTGCTAGCTATAGTTTCAGGCCTAAAGGTTTCGGGAGCGCTGGGGCCAGCCAGAGCATTAGCAGGCGGGAGAGCGATCGCTGTACTTTGGGAGAGCGTTGGCGAACTGAGCGCGATCGCTTTTGCAGTTGGGGCAGCAGTAGCAGCCAGGGGTAGTTCGGGCGGCAGAATTGGGTAGAACATACTTCTCCAGTGTCTAGGACACGCCAGAACCGTTTTTCGGTCGGGATTCAGTTTACTAGATCTGGTTATTAGATCTGGATATAGATACGGAATCAACCTACCCCATCAGGACTGAATGGTTCGTGGAGTGTAGAGAATTACAGCATTCTTAGTTTAGAGGTGCTTAAAGTTAAAAGACTGATGATTTCAATCGGTTTTCGCTAGGTTAGGCAGTCTAAAGTACAAATACTCGCTATTTCACCGTGGCACTGTAATTGATTCTTTCCTTGCGATAGAACTTCCTGAATGCCGCGTTTGGCTGAGAAATAATAAGTTACTGTCTCCTACAGTTTGCACTTGCAGGATTGACCTCAGAGAGGGTTGAGTCTAAGTGCTTACAATATCTTAATCACCTACCCAGACCTGATTACCAACCGGAATTACCAACCGGAGCAGAATCATCGCTGCATCCCATTTCCGCGAAACTGTCGAGATCACGCATAGCCTAGCTGTGCCGGTTGAGTTAGATTCGAGCAGGTTGTGAGCAAAACACACAAATAGCTTTAGTCCTTGACTTAGCACCGATTCAGCCCTCATTGAAATCAGTTCCTTAATTCGCTTGAAGACCTGTGCTATGTGGAAAGCTTTTAAGCAAAGGGTGATGAGTCACTGGTGGCAACCCCGATGGTGGCAACAGGCGAACCAAGCCAGTGCGAGGGCGCGATCGCAGTTTGTTCCCGGACTGCCCACGATCGCGATCGCTAGCTTGCTAGTGACTGGAGGGCTATGGGGTATCAAGCAATTGGGTTGGTTGCAATCCCTGGAACTTGTAACGTTCGATCAAATGATTCGGCTGCAACCAGATCGTGGCGTTGATCCCCGTTTGTTGATCGTTGCGATTACCGAAGCAGATATTAGCAATCGCCGTAAGTGGCCACTTCCCGATCAGGTAATAGCGCAGGCGCTCGCTAACCTCCAGCAACACCAGCCCAGCACCATCGGGTTAGACATTTTTCGCGATATTTCTACGGCTCCGGGGCAGCAGGCTTTGGCAAAGCAGTTGCAACAATCTAATGTGTTTGCCATTACCTATCTGGGGAACAACAAAAGCGAGCGAGTATCAGCGCCGCCTCAAGTACCAGAAGAGCGCATTGGTTTTAACGATCTCCTGACCGATCCAGATGGAGTGGTGCGCCGGAGCTTGATGTTTGCGGCTGACGACAATGAGGCTGCTTTCACCTCATTCTCGCTCCAACTCGCTGTCGATTATCTCAAGCGCAGTTGTGCTCCAGCTCAAACTGCAACGAGCCAAAGCAGCCAGAATAGCCAGAACAGCCAACAACAATCTGTGGCGTCAGCTCCCAGCCCTTGCTCTAACCCACTCGAACAATTGACCAAGACAGAAGAATATCAGCTAGGTAAAGCGATTTTTCCCAAGTTGCAAGCAGATTCAGGTGGCTACCAAACGATTGATGCCCGTGGCTACCAATTCTTGCTGCGTTATCGTTCGGCTAGCCAACCCGCTCGGCAAGTCACTTTACAACAAGTGTTGCAGCAGCAGCTAGATCCCAGTTGGGTCAAAAACAAAATTGTTTTGATCGGGACGACTGCTAACAGCGTCAAAGATTTGATTTACACCCCTTATAGCAAAGTGGCGAGTGAACAGCGGCAGATGCCAGGGGTGATGGTTCACGCGCAAGCCGTCAGCCAAATTCTCGATGCTGCCAATGGCGATCGCTCACTGTTTTGGTTTTGGCCTCAGTGGGGGGAGGCGCTGTGGATTTGGGGTTGGGCGCTGACAGGAGGGCTTTTAGCGTGGCGTTTGCGGCACCCGTTAGCTTTGGGGTTGGCGAGTGCGATCGCCATTGGCAGCGGTTTTGGCGTTTGCTGTTTCATTGTGGCGCAAGTCGGTTGGGTGCCTTTTGTGCCACCTGCCTTGGCTTTAGTCATGACTGGAGGCGCGATCGTGACTTATCGGGCGCTCTACGCCAGCCGACACGATACCCTCACAGGGTTGCCCAACCGCACACTGTTTCTCAAACAGTTGCAGCGAGATTTGCAACGCAGTCAAGCCAACTCTGAACTTGGGTCTACCCCAGCAGAAGCCTGCTTAGCGGTTCTGTTTTTAGATTTGGATCGCTTCAAGGTGGTGAACGACACTATGGGACACCAGATGGGCGATCGCTTACTGGTGAATGCGACTCAACGAGTGCGAACTTGCCTGCGATCGCACGATCTATTGGCCCGCGTAGGCGGAGATGAGTTTGCCATCTTGCTCAGATCTCTGCGAGATGTGCATGAAGCGACCGCGATCGCCGAGCAGATTCAGCAGGTGATGATACCTCCTTTCCGATTGAACGGTCAGCCCGTCTTCACCAGCGTCAGCATTGGGATTGCCTTGAGCGAAGCGGAATACAACTATCAATCAGAAGACCTGCTACGGGATGCTCACACTGCTCTCTACCGAGCCAAAACTTCCGATAAAGGCGGCTACGAAGTGTTTGCCAGTGGGATGCACCTACAAGTGGTGCAACGGTTTCAGCTAGAAGCAGATTTGCGTCGTGGTTTGGAGCGGCAAGAGTTTCAGTTGCACTATCAACCGATCGTATCGCTCGCAACAGGCAGGATTGTTGGGTTTGAAGCGCTGGTTCGGTGGCGACATCCTCAGGAAGGGTTGGTGTTTCCAGCCGCGTTCATTCCCGTTGCCGAAGAAACTGGGTTAATTGTGGCCTTAGGACAGTGGATTTTGCAAGAAGCCTGCCAACAGTTACGCCACTGGCAAGATCAATTTCCCAGCGATCCTCCCTTGATGATCAGCATTAACCTCTCTGGGTGCCAGTTCGCTCAACCTGATTTAGCGGCTCGGATTGAAAAAATCTTGCATACAAATGGCTTGGATGGGCACAGCGTCAAGCTGGAGATTACCGAAACAGTAGCCATGAAGGATGTGGAATCAACCATTGGGCTACTGCTGCAACTCAGGTCGTTGAATCTACGCCTGAGCATTGACGATTTTGGTACGGGCTATTCTTCACTCAGCTATTTGCACCGATTCCCCGTGGACACCCTCAAAGTAGACCGCTCTTTTGTGAGTCGGATGAGTGATACCAGCGAAGATGCCACCATTGTTCAAACCATTACGATGCTGGGGCATACCTTGGGGATGGATGTGATTGCCGAAGGTGTGGAAACCGCTGCTCAGCGCACTAAGTTGCAAGCCTTGAACTGCGAGTATGGTCAGGGCTATTTGTTCTCCAAACCCCTAGATCCTGAAGGAGCTACCGCCCTCTTAGCCGCCCAGTTTCAACCTTGGGGCACTCGTTACCTCACTAACTAGCTGCTTTACTGGAGGGATTCTAGTTGACAGTGCGATCGCCTGCTTTCCGTTGCGTTTCATCCAGTGGCCACGATGCTTGCTAGTGCTAAGGAGGATGAAACTATTCGTTGATCAGATGCGTCTAGGGGAGAGTGCCTAAATGCGCTCAATCCTGGCTCTGAGCGATGTCAAAACGGGGCCTATCTCCGGAGGGGTTTTGAGGAAGAAATTCTATGTTTAAGCTGGTAATTACTTCCTCCTGCTGTAGACGATTGAGAAACTGTCCTGTATTAGACAATTTCTTTTAACAATTATTTTAAGATCTGCCTCATCTCGTTAGCTTGGCTGAGCTACTTCAGGAAGCATGTTTCGGCCCAGTCTCTTCTATCCTCTATCTGGACTTGGAGGTGCTAGCCAAAGTGAACCACATGATTAGCCCACAGGAGCAAAAGCTCTACAATCACTTGCTGGAATGTGCTGAAGCAGAAACGCCGCGCCAATTGATCGAGCGGTTTCGTTGCTTATTCATTTATGGCAGGGGCTATCCAGATGCAGATATGCAAAAGTTGGTGGAGCAGCTAGCAGCTTCCGAAGTAGCCGAGCAGAGTTTTCCGTTTATTCTGAATCGCTGTTGCTATATCTGCATTAACCGTTGGCAGTGGCAACCCCGGACTCAGGCTGCGATTCCAGAGTTAGTCGCTCTTTTTGATATTGTGCCCAAGCAAGTCTACTGTCGGATTGCGAAGCGACTGCAAGAGTTAGCCCAGCGCTTTGTGCAAACCGATCTCTATGCGGCTTTACAGCTTCTGGCACAAGTAATGCAGAGACCGCCAGAGCCTTGTACTTCTGTAGGCAACCAACCGCTGAAAGACCTGATTCACCGTTATCCCTATTTATATGATCACTGCTTGCTGACAACCGGAAGTGGGGGAGAGCAACAGCAAGTGATTCGGCAACTGAGAACCCAGCGGCAGCGCCAGTTTGACTTAGATTTGTCCAAGTACATCATTGGTCAAATTCGTCAGTCTCAAGGCATGGGGAAACTAAACCGCGTCGGAGATGGCCTGGGCGATCGCCTGATTGTAGTACCAGCCAAAAACCCAACTTTACTAAGTGATGTAGAGCTGGATGTGGCCTTAAAGCAGTTTGCGGGTGGTACTTATCGAAATGCAGCTCAGCAGTTTACGACTTACAGCCGTACCGCGCATTCTTATCACGAATTCAAAGATGACTTTTATGAGTATCTAACTGCCGCGATCGATCCTCGCTATGGCAAGCGCTACTTTAACGACCAGTTATATGCCCAGTTGCAAAACATCTTGCCAGACCACCATACTGAGGCGCTCAATCATTCACTGATTGTCAGCACTTGCCGTAAACTCCTCAATTTCTTGGTGGTGAATAATTCTGACCAAGTTCAGCATTTTGTTTTAGTCGACCTCATGAGCAACATGGGAGTGACCTCCACAATCGGGCTGTTGCTGAAGATTGTCTTGTTCTGCGGTGGCGCTAAATCTTATCTAGAAAAGCTATTCGCTATTTTGTTCCAGCATTACCAGAAACACACCACGGATGGAGTTGAGTGGCTGGTCAAGGCTTTGGAAAATTTAAATGTAGCTTTTAGCACTCATTTTAATGGCGCTAACTTGAGCTACTGATTCAGAGCCAGAGGCCAGGAACCAGAATAGCTCAGACTGTTTGGCTCCTTTAAACCTTGGAAAAGCTTCAACTGCTGACACGAATCATTAAAAATCCTTAACAATGGAGAAGCAAACCTTCTGGAAACCGCAGCGTTCACCCATTGTTATGGCTACTAGTTCAAACGATCGCAAAAAACGGATTATGGAGCATCTAGCTCGCAGTACTGGAAAATTTACCCAGCCTAGTTCGCAAAACTCGGACCAACGCAAGCAACAAATTCTCGACCACGTTCGCAGAACCAAAGGCTAATTTCTAGGCTCAACCGAGTTATTTGCTAGTCATTTACTAGTTGTTGACTGTCATTTATGTTTGCGATCGCTGTTTCTTGGTGGAGAGCCAGGAAGGAGCGATCGCAAAGTTTTAAGGAGAGATCGCGTTGTAGCAACTGAGCGCCGAACTTACTCGGTCGGGGCAGGTAAAGGTTCGGGCACGACGGAGACTTGTAAGGAGCGATCGCCTCGTTGAAGTTGAATCGGTAATGGACGCCCCACGCCACTCTGCTCAACTAAGCGCTGGACTTCATCGGGTGAGCTGACAGGCTGGTTGTTAATTTGCTGGAGCACGTCTCCTGGCTGAATCCCCACTTTGTCGGCGGGCGAATTGGGGCCTACTTGCAGAATTAGAATCCCTTCCTGCGCTGGAATCTCAATGTTGCGACTCTCTAGTTTCTCTCGCACTTCTGGGGTCAGGGCTACCAGTTGCACACCCAGGTAAGGATGTAGAACTTTTCCTTGAGTGATCAGGGTTTGGGCGATTTGTTGCGCTGTATCAATCGGAATGGCAAAGCCAATGCCTTGAGCGCCGCCAATGATGGCCGTGTTGATACCAATTACTTGACCGCGAGCATTCAGCAACGGCCCGCCGGAATTGCCTGGATTAATTGCCGCATCGGTTTGGATAAAGCCAATGCGTTTGTCTGAAACTCCAATATCACTGCCAGAGCGATCGGTGGCGCTGACGACTCCTAAGGTTACGGTTTCCTGCAAGCCTAAGGGGTTGCCGATCGCGATCGCCCACTGCCCTGGTCGGACATTTTTAGAACTCCCCATTTCCACCGTGGGCAGATTGGTGGCTGGAATCTTGACGACAGCAATGTCTGTCACTGGGTCCGCTCCTAACACCTTGCCCTCATAGCTCTGCCCGCCTGGGAAAGAGACCGTCACGACATCCGCTTGGTTAACCACATGAGCATTGGTCAGAATCTGGCCGTCAGCACTCATGACAAAACCAGAACCTGACCCGCGAATCACTCGTTCTCTCGGTGCTTCTGGCCGCCCACCAAAAAACTCTCGCAGAAAAGGGTCATTCAAGCCACTTGGGGCTCGGTTTCTTACCCTTTGCGCTGTGTCGATCTGCACGACCGCAGGTTCTACCCGCTCCACAACTTCTACAACAAAGTTGGTGTCTTCAGCGGTGGGAGTCAGCGGACGGTCAGGAGTTTCATTCTTGACGCTGCCTACTCCTTGCTCTGTGCGCGGCTGTGAGGGTAAAAGCCTACTTGCTGGTGTGCAACTGCCCAGTAGTAGCATGCTCATCCCCACCAGCGGTAGGAAACGGGAAAGCATACTTTTGGAGACTGGGTTGGAGTCGAGCAAAACTTTCAGCAACGCAGGTTTCATCTTCATCAAAATTTGGCTGGCGATCGCGACAATGATGCTTTGTGAGCATCAACTAAAACTTAGCCTTTTTGTAGCAGTCGTGACTAAACTTCTTGCCTGAAAGGGAATTGCTCCCCTCCTAGTGCAAAAAATGGCCCTGGTTCAAAAAATTGGATTTTGACCTGGATTGACGGCACAGATAAAGTCGCTGCCTAGTTCTAGCCATCCTTGCGGATAAGAAGTTGCTGGCCGTTGATTGGCTCCAAGCTGCAAAATGACTTGCAGGAAGTCTACGCGCTCGTGTTTGCTGAGGCCCACCCAATCCGCTCGCTGGGCAATCGGCAGAACCTCGCTAGCAGTAATGCGATCGCTCTCTTTGCCGTGATTAGTCACTAAATAAAAATCCATCCCAACTGTGACTTGAGACCAAAAATCTAAAATTTTGGGCTTGGCTTGCTTGAGTACTGCCACATCACTAGGGAGCGCGACAAGCTGCTCTGCCACTTCCGGAAACTCCAAGGTTTGGTCTTGCACGCTTAATTGTCGCCAGACAATTCCAGAGACTTGATGCTCAATTTGGTAGCGATGCACCGCAGCCCGGAAGTCTCGGTAGGCACTAAATTTTTGAATCGCTTCTGTATTGAGGAATGGAGCTACAACTGGATTCGCTTCCGCACCAGTGGCAGCCAAGTTGAGCCGCTGACCATTGAGACAAGCGCGGTACTCCTCTGCCAAAATCCTGAGCAAATCTTCTGTGGTATAAACCGTTGACATCAACCTAATTTGTCTTCTAAAAAGCAAATCGTTGAATTGGAAGCAGTCACAAGCCCTACAGCACTACATTAGTGCGAGCTACAAGCTGTTGTACAGCATTTGCTCCATCACATAGCCTGATCCAATGATCGCAAAATTTCTTGGGGATCTCAATGGACACCAAGCGTCGGGGCCAGGACTGAGTTTTGTTCTAGCTTTTTTGGGTAAGCCAAACTTTAACCAGCTCATCAAGGCACGATTCCAGCGATTAGCCCCCCCTGTAAGGGCGCAACGTTTAGAATAAAGCTGCCATGCACTAATATCAGCGGCACTGGCAAAGCAAATTAGTGGCTTTATACAGGCACGACGCAATCATGCAGGCTGGACAAATTCTCCAGGGGCGCTATCAACTCCAACAACCGCTGGGGCAACCATTAGGGCAGACCAGCCAGCAAAATGCCGCCCGCCAAACGTGGCTAGCGATCGATTTGGCATCTAACCAAGCCACAGAAACCCCAAAATCAGTAGTGATCAAGCTCCTAGGCTTCAACCCGCAACTGCAATGGGACAACTGGAAGCTATTTGAGCGCGAAGCCCAGATATTGCAACAACTTGATCATCCACGAGTGCCTCGGTGCCATACCCAGTTTTCGCTGGAACCAGTAGCAGGTGTGGCTTGGTTTGGTTTCGTCCAAGACTATATCCCTGGCACTTCTTTGCAACAGTTGCTAGATCAGGGGTATCGCTTTACGGCAACGGAAGTCCACCGATTTGCCAGCCAAGTTCTCGAAATCTTGGCAGATTTGCACAGTCTGTGCCCACCTTTATTACACCGGGATCTCAAGCCCAGCAATCTGATCCTGACGCCAGAACAGCAAATTTATCTGGTGGACTTTGGTTCTGGACAAAACCAAGCGATCGCCCCAGGCAGTAGCTTCACGGTCGTAGGCACTTATGGCTACACCCCGATGGAGCAGTTTGGCGGTCGCGCTGTCCCTGCTTCCGATTCATACGCATTGGGTGCAACTTTAGTGCATTTGCTCACAGGCGTTGACCCGGCTGATTTACCTCAGCAAAATTTGCGGCTGCAATGGCAGGCCCAGGCTCCTAGTGATCTCAGTCCTGCCTGGACTCAGTGGATTGATACCCTAATCGCTCCTGCCGTAGAGCAACGTTTTTCAACAGCTCAACAAGCTCTAGCGGCCCAACCCCGTGTAGAGGCGATCGCTGATCCGGTAGGCTTGGTAGCTCCTACTGTTACAGATCAGAGGGCGATCGTGGCTCCACCCACTACCAGTCAGATTCGCATCCATCAGTCTTCTACCACCTTTCAAGTTGAAATCGCTCCTACAGCAGCTTGGTCTGCCCCAGCGCGATTCAGTGGCAGGCTATTACTAACGATGGGGATGCTGTCTTTACCGCTCTGGCTAGCGGTGCTGGCTATTGTGCCCCTGGCTCCTCTGGCCGTCTTTCCAGAAACAATGCTGCCGTTGGTCGTTAGCACACCATTTCTCCTGTTCTTACACGCATTTTTCCTGGCTGGGTTGGGGGTCTTTAGTTCCTTGGGGCAGGAGGCGATGCAGCTAGGGCAACTCATCCAAGGTCAGCAGTCGCTATCTTTAACTCAGCATTGCTTAGCGATTGAGTCTCGTTTGTGGGGGATGAGCTATCGCTGGCAGCATGAACCCACCCGAAATATTCAGCAGGTCAGAAAAGCGGCTCTAGGTAGCATTGCTTTACAAGCCCTTGGTAAAACCCATCTCTTTGGCCTCGGTTTAGCAGCTGCAGAACAAGAGTGGCTGGTTCAGGAAATGCAAGCCTGGCTCCAAACTTACGTTTCGGTGCCCAGTCAAGCAACTGAGTTAAATGAGTTGTAGGCTTATAATTCCATTTGCCAGGCTGGGGCATGAAGCTGAAGTAGTTAGGTCTCGGGAATAGACATAGACTCGTGAAGATGCTACGAATGCTAAGTTAAACGCTAAGCTCAAGACTAGAGCAATCCCAAGGGATTGTGAAAGGTGCATCCTACCAACCTGATAAATTATTTAGGACTGCTATATCAGCTTAAAAAGTGACGATCGCTGCTTTAAAGTGTTAGTAGATAGTGTAGATTCTTACAGCCTATAGAGTTAAAATAGCGAATCTAGATACCGCTTCATTGTCCGTACTACTGGCTTGATTGATTGCAGCAACTTGACATGAATTTAGGAATAAGTTTTTGCCAAAAAACTGCATTGAATGATTCAAAAGCATAGGAGATTGTGAAAAACTTTTCACTATGAAAACGTCTACGTTGGCAAAACTGAGAAACTATGTACTTACTGCCAGCAGTTGGCTGTTCAATACACCTGAAAGATCCCTAGATCAAGCCTACGATGCTGCTCTCATGATCAAAGCCATTGAAGATGAGCACTTTCAGGGAAACAGAATCTCTGTCCGCTCAGATGGTTTTAGCAGTAATGTTTCCTCCTACTTTCAAGCCGAGCTGAGAAAATACCTCAATATTGCTAGATTTAGGCTGACCGAATTTAAAGCAAGTCGCCTATTTGTTGATCTCTCCAATCAAACGACCAACGGTTTTAAATCTACTAATAACTCTCCTGAACAGTTAGCGTATGAAGCGAGAGATAAGGCAGCTATTATCCTCGAAAAGCTAAGGTTTATTGATGAAGTTTTAGCTCGCTACAGCCCACAACGTCCAGCTCCAATCCCTCAGGCTCCACCTACTACTTCCTTGGTGCCTGTAGCGCCAACTCTGCCAACAAGAGTGGAAAATCCAAATAATACAAATGAGTGGGTTCGTTCATCTACGGTGCCTGCACCCGCTACTAAAGTTGATAAAGCCTCGGAAGGACCCAATATCGTTCCTCGATCAATTCTGAGAACTTTTATCCGCTTGAGGCGAGATTTAGACCCTAAATCAGAAGCAGAAGTAGTAGAGAATTTTCGCAATACTAAAGCGAGAACTATCATCTCGATTCGGTTTATTTTATTAGTTATTCTGATTCCTCTACTCACCCAGCAGGTTACTAAAAACTTCTTCATTGGGCCAGTCGTCGATCGCTTTAGAGATCATAAATCTGCTGAAATCTTCTTGAATCCAGATATGGAAGAAGAGGCTTTTATTGATCTGCAAAAATTTGAGGAAAGGCTGAAATTCAAGAGTTTAATTGGTACTGCTCCCAGACTGACTGGGGAAGACATTGAAACCCAAGTTAAAGAGAGAGCGGTAGAACTGGCAAGAGAATATAGCGATCGCAGTGCCAATGCGATTAAGAATGTCTTTGCTGATCTTTTATCCTTGATTGCTTTTGCTTGTGTGATCACCGCCAGTAAGCGAGAAATTGCAGTCGTCAAAGCCTTTATGGACGAAGTGGTTTATGGCCTGAGTGACAGCGCTAAAGCTTTTATCATTATCTTGTTTACAGATATCTTCGTCGGGTTTCACTCTCCCCACGGTTGGGAGGTAATTTTAGGGGGAGTTTCCAGGCATTTAGGATTACCAGAAAACCACGATTTTATCTTCCTATTTATTGCCACTTTCCCAGTAATTTTGGATACGGTATTTAAGTACTGGATCTTTCGTTACCTCAACCGAATTTCTCCCTCAGCAGTTGCGACTTACCGCAACATGAATGAATAGTTTCTATAGCTGTCAGGACTTACGCAGGAGCAATATTAGACTGGAGCAATGAGCTTCACTAAACTCGACTACTGCCAATACCTGATCAGTAGCCCGATCAACTACCCAGTGACAAACTTGGCTGACCATCTTGATGGCATTAGTCATGACCGCATCAACCGTTATTTGCGTGGTGAGAAGTTGACCCCTCGTCTGTTGTGGGACAACGTTCAACCACTA